>JAEORS010000244.1:0-3439 GCA_016840795.1 Candidatus Thorarchaeota archaeon
CTGGGCGTAATCTCTCCTCAAGGAGAGCTCCTGAAAGGGCTACGTCTATCATCGCCACTGCGGGAAAAGTCACGGGCGCATGCTTGATTGGGCCATAGAGCACGAAGTCGGCCCCGAGCACAATCGGCATGAGGTTTGAGCCTACAAATGCAGGTTCCTTTGCTTTCTTGCCGAACTTCTTGACAAGACCCCCCCACATCGCAACTGCGTTGTGAGCACCACACCCCACAGGGAGTCCGTGTTTCTCCTTGATTGAAATGAGTGCCTTGCACGCCAGCCCGAGGGTCAGAAGATCTACAACACCAGTGTCAAACATGGCGTTGGTAATTCCTGCACTCTGCGCCTTCCCAAGAATCTCGTCAGCCAACTCCGCTCTCTTGACAGCTGATGTCATGGCAACGTTGGAGAATGTCAGAATGACTGCGTTCTTCGCACCTATCTCTTGAATAGCCTTGTAGACATCATCTCCGTCCTCGGGCGTCAACGAGTTTAACACAACTCTGTCCAAGAGCCCTGCTTCTCTTGCGGCGGCCAGTCCCGCTATGTTGACATCGCTCGATCCTGATCCGTCGATGAGCAAGGGCATATCGGTCATGTCAGCCAAGATGCGAAGGTAGTTCTGGATTGCCTCGGGCGTTACCCCCACAACATCCAACATGCTGGGAAGTCCCGTCTTCTCTGACACATCTGCCAGGCTCTGTAGCCTCGTTTCAGTCTTCGACTTGTCTATCTTCCCGGCCTTTTCATCAAGTACAAGTCTGTCTTTGGAGTAGAAGATTGACCCAACCATCACAGTGGGAACGAGTCCAGGTCTTCCACCGACCCTGACTCCTCCAATGTCAAGGGTTCTCTGTTCGGTAGCATATTGCTGCATGAATTCAATCACCTGAAGGTCGCGAATCAACCGCATTCATTGCCTGAGCTGATTCCTGCAATGATTGGGCACAATAATCTTTGCGTAAGTCGTGCGTGCATTGAATGCATAGGAACTGTTTAATGATGCAGCTTCAGTTACGAGCCAAAACCGGAATGTGAATGCATGCAAGTACTTGAAGACCTCTGCAAGCCAGACAAGTGCGACAGAGAGTGTGTAGAAGCATGCATTCAGCAACATGGTAGGAACGCCCCTCTCAGGTTTGCAGACGGTGACAGATTCCCGACAATCGAGAATGGATGCACCATCTGCCTTGCATGTGTAAGAGAGTGCCCCTATGGAGCGATAACAAGCTCCTTCGCTGATGGGCATCTGAAACGTAGGAACGTTGGTGCCCGAGGGCACAGAAGGCCTCGAATAATGCTACGCCCTTACGAAGCGTCTGAATCCTATGAGAGATTCTCAGAGAAGGACATGATATTCGCAAGAGTCTACAATGACCCCGAGTTTGAGCACTACAACAAGGATGAGTTCTACGGTTCCGAGAGAATGATCTCTAAGCGGCTGCCGGGCTACAGTCGGGCAGAACGCGATATGGCTGCAGCTGGGTGGAATCTCTATGACTCAAGGAAGTCTGTGACCGGCCCTCTGCTAGAAGACACATCCAAGGAACAGGAAACGGCAGAGCCTTCAGCAGCTGAGAGCAGAGCCATGACTCGGGCAATCAAGAAGGCTGCTCGGATGTACGGAGCCGCACTCACAGGAATTGCAGAAATCGACAGGAGATGGTTGTATACTACCGACCGGGCCGGTGAACCGTACGAGATTCCCGAATCTATCAACCGTGCCATAGTAATTGCGGTTGAGATGGACTATGAGGGGATATCCACGTCTCCCGCGTTTCCTAGTGCTCTCAGCACGGCTGTTGGATACTCCAAAATGGCATTCGTCGAGATTGAGCTCACGGCCTTCATTCGGCGTCTTGGCTTTCGAGCGGTTCCTTGTGGAAATGACATTGCACTTAGTGTGCCATTGGCTATCGATGCTGGCCTCGGGCAGTATGGACGACATGGACTTCTAATCACCAAGGAATACGGGCCTCGCGTTCGGTTGGCCAAAGTCCTTACTGATATGCCACTTCTGCCTGATTGCCCAGATACCGGTTTTTGTGAAGCCGTTCTTCGCTTCTGTGAAACCTGCGAGAAGTGTGCACATCATTGTCCCTCCCAGTCCATTCCAAGTGGGACGCTCCGGACATGGGCGGGTGCGACCCGGTCTAACAACCCAGGTATTAAGAAGTGGTATGTCAACCCGGAAACTTGCTACGGATTCTGGATGGACAATGGCAGTGACTGTTCTAACTGCATCCGTTCTTGTCCGTACAACAAAAGAAACGGACTCCTTCATAGGAGCGTATTGTGGGTTGTGCGTTATCTCCCGTGGATGAATCGCCTCGTTTTGATGTTCGACGACCTTATGGGTTACGGAAAGCAGAGGGCACCAGATACACTCTGGAGAAAGTTCAGCTAGTCCCTGCTCTATAACCCGGTAATGGCTCTTTCAACCTAACTAGTCTTATAATACAATGTCCTTTAATTCCCAAGTCCTCAGTTAGCCTGGCCTGAAGGACTGGAGTCCAGAATCTGATGAGCAAGCGTGCACCGAGAAAGAGCGCAACAGGAGTTCGCGAGTTCCAGACTCTCTCAGAGAAACTACCACTTGCGGTTCTGGAGGCCAAAATGGACCATAGTATCACATACATGAACAGCTATGCGATGAATCTCCTTGGCATTCCAGATAAGAAGGCAATGCGTGCTGTTTCACTCGAATCACTAGTTGCTCCTGAGCATTGGGAGCGTTTTCAAGATGCGGCTGCCATTCTGACAAAACCCGGTGAGCATCAGGTTGTATCTGTCGGTCTCCAGTCCGAATCGGGTGAGCGAATTGACGCTGACCTCCGCGTGCTTCTGCATGGAAAGGGGAAGTCACAACGAATCCGTGTCTTTGCTACTGACTACACAATAGCTGGCAGCACTAGTCCTAGACTCTACTTCAATGACGCAATCCTACGTACAATCATTGAGAACTCTCATGATGCCATAGCAATCGTTGGTGACAACTACAAGATAGAGTACGTGAATAGCAAAGTCCCACTCCTCATGGGTGGTGTGAAGGAGGACTACATCGGACTTGACTTCAGAGAGTTCTTCGATCCGGATCTGGCTGACTTCACAGCTGGGGTGTACACGAAGAGAAGGAAAGGAGAGTCTGTTCCTGATGTCTATCCCTTGGAGTTTGGGAAATCGGATGGTACTGCCATTGTCATCGAAGCTCGTGCATCGCTTGCTGAGGGAGCAGACGGTTCCAGGAAGACTGTCGTGCATATTCTGGACATCACAGACCGGCGACGGGACCAGACAGCGCTCGAAGAAGCCGAAGAACGGTATCGAGTACTGGTCGAAACTATGAACGATGGCTTGGCCATTGATGATGAGGAAGGAAGAGTCGTCTACGCGAATCAAGCGTTCTGTGAGATGTTGGATAGGTCCCCAGATGAGGTACTCG
>JAEORS010000245.1:0-3435 GCA_016840795.1 Candidatus Thorarchaeota archaeon
ATGTGGGTCATTAGACTCGACATGTTATTCTATCTGCCCGCGGTAGTCTTCGGCCTATGGTTCTCAGATGGACATGACATCACACAGAAACGAAATTGGTTCATCTGGGTGACTGCTCCTCTTAGTGTCATCTACCTCTATGCATACACGTTCCTTGGCTTCCGAGTCGAGATATTCGATGGAGTCTATCTACGCAGGCTGATCTGGGGGGACTACACGCTTCTGGTCTATCCGTATGCTGCTCTCTTTATCCTGCTCGCGTTGCGGTATCTTCCGTCCGAGTCCAGCGGTTTCGTTTCAAAGTTGGTCATGAAGATTAGCAGGGCGACTTACCACATCTTTCTGTTCCAGATGATGTACTTTGCAGTCTGGTTCCAGCTGAATCCGGACTACATCTCTACTGGCTTTGGCTCTGCCCTCCATCTCTATCTTCCATTCTATCTTGTGAGCCTAGCAGTCTGTACGGTTGCTGGCATTGCGTGGTATGAAGTCGAACGGAGAATTGGCTCTGGCTGGAGATCTTGGTCAGAGTCCAAAATGAAGTGAGAGGGCCAACAGGCCCTGCCTTAGCTAGAGTAGTCTTGATTGTTCAAGTATTACTCTTCTGGCTTCGACTCAGCAACCTCTTCCTCGTCGAAGTCAAAGTCCTCGAGTGGTTCTGGAGCTGGAGTGGTCAGCATGGTCCAACCAATCCACATCGCAATCACCATTATCAAGACTGCGGCAGCCCAGACTGGTAGAATGATGAGGAACATCGGATCGGGGTTGAGGATGTCGTGTAGAAGGGTTCCTGCTCCGAACGTGTCAACTACCCACTGCTGCAATCCCGGTCCAGTCAGGCCATTCTGGAGCAAAACCAATCCCCATGTGTAGTAAATGAGGATTAAGAACGCGAAGATGAATATCAGTGCACCAAGTATCTTTTCCTTGCCCATCGACAACTACCTCAATTGGCGTTTAATGGAACTGAGACGATAACCGAAGTACATCTCATAAAAGGATTGTGGGGAACGAGAACTGGTCCAACATCAGGCTAGAAAAAACAGCGGTCTGCTGGCTAGGGAGTCCTGCTTGGGTCCCAGCTCGAACGGAAGTCTTCGTGGAGTCCATCAAGGGTGTCCATATCCTCGGGAGAGATCGAGAAGTCGAATACCTCTGCATTCTCTCTGATTCTCGCTGGATTATTGGATTTGGGAATCACTACTAGGTCATGTTGCAGGGACCAACGAATCAAGATCTGTGCTGGAGTCTTGTGGTATTTCTCTCCCATTGCAACCAGTCTGTTATCACTCAACCTTCGCCCTTTTGTCAAAGGACTATATGCCTCTATTCTGACCTCCCTAGAATGGCAGAAGTCAAGAAGCTCCTTCTGGTAGAGAAATGGATGAAACTCCACTTGGTTGATAGTTGGAGTCACGGTGCTACTGTTCAACAGCTCCTCAAGATGCCACTGCATGTAATTGCTGACACCAACCGCACGGCATTTCCCTTCGTCAAGTAGATGCTCCAGCGCCCTCCATGATTCTAGACGTAGCCGTTGCACTGGGAAATGAATCAGATAGAGGTCAACGTAGTCAAGTCCAAGTCTGTCAAGACTCGCATTAAAAGCGGCCAAAGCAGGTTCATATCCATGATCGTCATTCCAGAGCTTTGTGGTTACGAATATCTCCTCCCGGTCGATTCCACTCTCTCTAGTCGCCGCTCCAATGGTCTTCTCGTTCCCATAGAAGGCAGCAGTATCGATGTGTCGGTATCCTGCAGCCAAGGCTTCAAGGACGGCAGTCCTTGTCCTTTCTCCGTCCGAGGAGAGATAGGTGCCCAGTCCAAGCACCGGAATCTCAACACCATTGTTGAGCGTCATAGTTGTATCCATTGACAACCGCATGATTCTCATTCCATCTTGCGTTCGAAAGCATGGCAAGTGTTACTCTTATCGGTTTCTCAGATTCCTGCAATAGGATGTCTAGAAGCGATGCCAATCCGAAAGTCCTCAAGTCAACTCGCGTTGATATGACTCCTTAAAGCGCCATGCAACATTTCATCTAACAAGAATTCTCAGGTGAGGCACTTGCGCGAGAATGTCATAGAGATCGGTGTTGCGAAACTCACCCAGAGCGGTGACTATATTCTCGAAGCCTTGGTCGACGGTCCCAAGGTGATTGAAGAAGGTGGACTCACCGATGTCATTGAAAAGAATGCGTGCGTCATTGTGGAATCAAAGACTGCCGAGCTCACACCTGAAGAGAGAAACCAGTATGGTGCACGCCACCTCCTCGGACTTGCGTCTGGACACCTAGCCGAGATTGTTGCTGGACAACTGAAGAAGGGACTGTTCACAATAGGTCTTCTTCCTAGCTGTAGTGGGCTCATGGGGATGCTAGCAGGATTTCAGATGTCCGGGCCAGGCAGGAAGCCGCTCAAAGTCGGTCTTGTATGGCTTGATGCCCACGCTGATATCAACACACCTGACACCAGCCTCAGCGGACTCCTAGCAGGCATGCCAGTGGCTGTTGCCGCGGGTCTCTGTCTAGAACGACTACGACTGAAATGTGGGATGGAGCTTCCCATACCTACCGAACATGTGACCATGGTTGGAGTCAGAGATGTTGATCCTTTGGAGCAGGAGATTATCGAAGGAAGCGACATCAGGCATATCTCTGTAGACGACATAAGACATCTCAAACCGGTCATCAAGACTGAGATGAATCGGCTGGCAAGTTTGACGCACATCATCTATATTCATTTGGACGTGGATGTACTCGACCCATTGGAAGTCCCTGGCCATGGATTGCCTGTAGAGAACGGTCCTACAAGCAAGGAACTAGGAGCGGCATTTGAGGTGATGTTCACTCATCCTAAGGTGAGAGGCCTAGGCATTGCTGGGTGTCCAGTAGGAAGCGACCCAGACCAGATTACACTGAAGGCAATCTACCACCTCCTCGAACGTGCTGTAGTTGGACTAAGAAGACAGCATCGCTTCAAAGCGTGAAGTAAGGTCCAGACTATCTCTACACGCTATTTCCTCGTGCGCATTGCTTATAATGGGGGTGTCATCCCCTGCGGGCCTGTAACGTGATTGACCCCCGGAGTGTCACGCAAATGAAGATTGTAGTTCCAGTGAAACAAGTGCCGGAAGTTGCTGAAGTCAAGGTCAACGAAGAAACTGGCACGCTTATTCGTGAAGGTGTACCAAGCATTCTGAACCCGTTTGACGAATATGCTGTGGAAGAAGCCATCAAATTGCGGGATCAATATGGTGGTGAAGTAACTATCATCACTATGGGTCCACCTCAGGCGAAAGAAGCGCTTTGGAAGGCTCTGGCAATGGGGGCTGACAAAGCAGTCCACATGACAGACCGTGCTTTCGCTGGAGCCGACACTTGGGCCACGGCATACACCCTCGCTCAGCAGATTAAGAAGATGGAGTTCGACCTT
>JAEORS010000246.1:0-3413 GCA_016840795.1 Candidatus Thorarchaeota archaeon
GGCGAGGTCTACTGGAGAGGTTAGAGCATCTTCGATTCCAAACCAGTCCTCTATTGAAGTCCCGGCTACAAGAGGGAGATTCAGAACGTGTCTGACGGCCCAGACCGAGTCGACGAGGCCGTATCCCCAATTGTCCAGCGGAGGTGACTGATGAGAAGGTGGTGGCTGGTCGGGTGCAGGACCACCTGTACCCGCCGTCAGCGCAGTGAAATCGGTCCACCCTGTATCGTCGGCTGAGGCCTGTCTAATCAAAGCCAAGAGCCCTGCTACATGGGGGGCTGCCATGCTGGTTCCTGACCTGCTTATCCACAGTGATTGGATGTTTGATGAGGCAGCCAGAATGTTGGATCCAGGCGCAGCTACCGTGATTTTCTTTATTCCATCTATTCGCGGCCCTGTACTCGATCCTGGGTCTACGTTTGACGTGCCTTCATTATAGTTTGAAACAGTCACTGCTAAGTCTGCCGTCCCGGGAGAACTGATGGTCCTTGTGTTGTCAATATGGCTCAAGAACTCGAAATCACTGAAATGCCAATTGCCGTCCCATGCGAACAAGTCGACGGTCACTGAGTTCCCATTTGGGTTCACAATCCCAACATCCCAATTCCCGTCTGTCCAGTTATGATCATCCTCTGAGATCTGGATCAATAGGTTGTTCATTCCTCTCAAACTCTCGTCTGCAAAGGCGTACGCAAAGAGGTTCGGCGTTTCTATCACCTGGGAGCTACCGACTAGCGAGGAGAACGCCCCCAAGTCAATTGTGTTTCCGCTCGGAGGCGTCAAGAACACGTGCTCATCTTGGTCGTCACTATGCCATAAGAAGCTGAGAAGCGATGCATCAGGCAGGGATGATACTTTGAGTATTGCACTCGTATTCGCACCGGGGCCTACGTCAAAATGGGCGTGTTTTGACCTTGAGCCGAGGTTACCGGCTGCAACGGTACTCACTGTTCCATACTTCAGAAACGCCTCAGATACAGCCAGGTCCTCCAAATCCGTACCGTCAAGGAAGCCAACGTAGCTTGAGAATGACATGTTGATTATGTCGGCTTCACTCTCAACAGCGAAATGTATTGCCTCTAGAATATCACTGGACCTCAGTTGACTCTTTATTACCATCAAGTCGGCGCCCGGGGCAACACCTAAGAAAGAGGTGTACCCAAGTTGCCCGCCGGCTATTGTGGACGCTACGTGTGTCCCATGACCATCCGGATCGCCAATCTGATATGCCTGACTTGTCAGATTCACCCCGCGAATGTAAACATCATTATTCTCTTGGTCGAAGAGAAGCCTGACCTTGGGTTCTCCGAAGAGCACTACGTCCTCAGTCGCAAGGTCAACTCTGCCGTTCGTGTTGGCATCCACTCCTCCCAACCAGCAGTCACCTTCCTCGATCTCGAATGTATTGTCATCTCCGATATCTATGAACATGTAGTCCTCAGCGATATCAATCAGACCATCAACGGGAGGGCGGTCAATATGATTGATTGGTCCTTCACCTGCATCCGGCAATGCATTCCCATTGATATCAACGTAGTAATCACCGCTGTCAAATATCACATCGTAGGGACCTTCGGTCTGTCGCCAGAGACTCGGGTGGGTCCACTCAACTCCCAAGTCTATCACAGCAACTGTGACGCCAGACCCATTGATCGAATTTCCATCTTTCTTCAAGTATGTCCAGACATCGTCTGCACCCATGGCTGCCACTGATGACTGAAGGGCAGAATAGTACTGTTTCTCACCGGAAGTTGCTCGAACAAGGCCTATCTCTGACAGCGCTTTGAGTGAAGCTGTGTCACTTACCCTTGCCGAGTAGATTTTTCCTACAGAAACTACTGAATCTCCTCTTCTCTCAAACCTAATTCCAAGTGACTCCGCGAGAATCAGCTGCTGTGTTGTCAACTCCTGTTCAAACTGGAGGATTGCGCGACTGCCTGCTAGGCTTTCGGGCACAGATGACACGGAAGAGGAAGCTAGTGCCATTCGGAGTTGAGGGTCGATGGAAGGTACTAGACTCTGCTCCAGTGACATCGAAAAGCGCTGGGCAGCTGGCGTGGCCGGTACGAGCAGCGTGATTACAAAGAGTATGAGTATCAAATGGTGTCTTAGCATTCTTCTACCCTCGGCGCCGGGTTCTTTTGGCGTTCTCACTGTGCGACTGATATGCTTTTGCCTGATTACTACACTTCAGGTCTTGCCGACAGAAACGCCTTAGAACATTGATAGTGCTTATAACTGGAACAATCAGAGCACAGGACATACGGACGTATTCTCAATGACTTCTGTGGAGGAAATCAAGCGGCTCCTTCAGAAGGGCGAAACCCAGAATATGGAGTTCAAAAGGAATCTATCAAAGGCAGACCTGAAACCTGAGCGTCGCCAGAAGCTAGTCACGCGCATACGTTTCATGACATGCGAGAACCCCTTTGAGGGACTCTTCCTTGTAGGAATTGAGGACATCGGCGGCAAGCGTTGGGAGGTCTTCGGTCTCACCGAGTCGCGAATATCAACTGCAGAGGGGATTCTCCACGAACTATGCCGGGAGGCAGAAGTGGAGGTTGTTGAAGAAGAGCGTATTGAAACTGAAAAGGGTCTGGTAGGAAAGTACCTCCTAAAGAGAATCGCCGCACTCGAGGTCAAGGAAACTTGCTCGATCAATGTCGCAGGTCGAGTGAACTCCGGCAAGTCAACCCTCATCGGTTCAATAGTCACAGGGACCCCAGACAACGGTGCGGGGAGGTCAAGGGCGTTTCTCCTTATCCATCCTCAAGAAATCGCGCGAGGCCAGACAGCTGACATCCATCTTGCTTTCGTGGGTTTCACTGAAGACGGGAAGTCCGTCCATCTCAATAACCCTCTGGACAAGGCCGAGTCTGCAAGGGTTCTTGATGCTTCCTCGAAGATCCTTACTTTCTTTGATGCTCCTGGCCACAGGGAATACAGCAAGACGATGATTAGAAGCATCCTTGGAGCTGACGCACAGTATGGACTAGTGCTTGTTCCTTGTCCGGACGAAGCGGATCTCATAAGGGCTGAGGAGGCTCGAACAGGACTGAGGCGTCTCGATGAAATAACACGCGAGCACCTCATTCTCATGGCTAGTCAAGGGACTCCTTTCATTGTTGCGATTTCCAAGGTTGACAAGTCCACAAAGAGGGATCTTGGCCTGGTGACAGAGGTCATCAGAAAGTCGCTGAAAGAGATTGGAAAGATACCGGTCAGCATTAAGACAGAAGACGAGATTCCGCCTCTTGTGGCCGAGGTTGAGCATGGAATCATCGTCCCGATGCTTGAGTTTGCTGCAACAGACGCTGAGTCTTTGGCGCTTGTTACGGGTCTTTTCAAGAATCTGCCTTCCAACTCGAGGTATCTTGATCCTACCAAACCTGCTCGTGCCTACGTAGACAAGG
>JAEORS010000247.1:0-3406 GCA_016840795.1 Candidatus Thorarchaeota archaeon
GAATGGCCCCGTTCCTCGGTCATATGCGATAATCTCTGCTGCAATCACATCACCGATGTCCATGTACTGAGATATGTCGTCAGCGTATGGTCTTCGGAGTGCGTTGTTCGCGTGGAGTGAAGCAATGTATGGAGAACCAATATTCACCTTCCAGTTATTGCCCGCTACTATTGTGATGGTACCGATTACGAGGTCGCCCTCCCGAGGAATGTAGACTCCTTCGAGTGCCACCACTTTCACAGTGTTTCCACGCAGCTCGGCAAGGCCAACCAATGTAGAGTAAATCTTGCCTCCTTCATCCATCCAGGTCCCAAAGGAGGGACGATATCTGCCCTCAGCTAACAACTGTCCTGGGACCACAACTTCTCGTTTTTGAAAGTATACTGCCAATGTTTTCCCTCATTTCTGTCGTTTTTCTTAAATCATCGATTAATGTAAATGTCCGTCATCGAACGGTTTCTATCTTCACTTGCCCCTTGCAGAGTTTGTTCAGGTCATCATACAACTCCTGCCTCTTTGACGCGGGAATCTCGATCAATCCAGACCAGGACCCATCTTGCGCCCATGTTTCGGACTTGATGACTCCAGTGTTTGCGACCATATTGTAGCCCTTTCCTGAGTAGGCCGCAGGAAGCGTGACCTGTAGCTTCACGCTCTCAAAGGATATGGGGATAATCACTAGGAGTGATTTGACTATCCCAGGTATTTGCTCATCAACCTTGATGAACGGGTCAACGGTGACCTTGGCGTCTTCCATGGCCTGCCTGATCCTGTCTGGTGGGTGGGGGTGGCCCGTCTGTGGGTTCATCGCACGCTTCGAAATGTTCTCGATAATGGACTCTGTCTTCTCATGTATGAGCTGATTCCGCTGTTCGTGTGTCAGTCTAAACTCGCCATTCTTGATTATCTCGGAGGCCATCTCGAAGATGTCTGACGTTCCGAATTCCTCTGCGGCCAAGTCTTCTGAGGCTTTCTCGCCCCTTCTTGCGTCCTCGTACAAATCATAGCTCTTGAGAATATCCTCAATCGGTATCTCAGCACCACGTCTATATTCGAATGCAAGGTCAGGATCAACGAATAGCTCGAATCTCAGATGGCCCTTCTTCATCCCAATGACAACTGCATCTAGTTCCAGCCATTTCTCCCCAGACTTCCTTCCGGAACCCATCAAGTGTCAGTCATCTCCTATTCCTTCTCTTTAGCGCTAGGTGGCTTCAGAACAGCCTTCGTTTCATCAGGAGTGAGTCTCTGGAATGTGCGTGTGCTAGTCGGTATCTTGGCAATCTCGACATTCTCTGGAGTTAGATCGGAGTCTGTAGCCTCGCGAAGGGCATCAAGAGCAAGCTTGATTGCTTGGTCGAGTGATTGCTTTCGCGTCTGGTCATACTTGCTTTCAAGGAATTCACCGGCACGTGCGCTACCACGACCTATCACAGCCGCCAAGAATCCCCAATATGTGCCGACTGGATCCGTTACAAAGAGTCTTGGAGCACCGTCATGGTCTACAGACCCTATAATCATGGAAACTCCGTATGGCCTCCCTCTGGCCGCCTGAGTGAACCTTGCTTTCAAATCACAGATGTATTCAGCAACGGCCTCAGCGGGGACTGGCTCCTCATAGGTCAGCCAATATGATTGCGCTTGCAGACGCGCCTGCTGGACCAGCCTTCGAGCATCAGCCATGAAGCCAGAGGTTGCGACTCCAACATGCTCCTCAACCTTGGATATCTTCTCGATGGAGTCAGGCTCTTGAAGGGGCATAATCCTCTTTTCTGCCATGAGCACGACCCCTTCATTCACAAGTATTCCTATAGATGTCGCTCCCTGTTCGACAGCCTTCTTGGCATACTCAGCAGCGAATATGCGTCCATCAGGACTGAAGATGCTTGTCGATGTATCGTAACCTTCACCGCGAATGCCAAACACTATGGACACCTCCAGAGATGTCTGCTGGCGGAGCAGAACAGTGCAAACATGCGTTTACTCCTCCAAGTAGTCAAAACTACAACCTCCCGGAAGCCAGAGCCTCTCAAAGGGCAACACCTGGCAGTTCCGGTGAGTTGCCGTCAAACTGCTTTGTTCTCGCTCAATCTAGGCAGTTCTGCCTAGTGAGCTTGGTCGGTCTTCCTTAATCTAGGCTCATAAAGCTTCTGGTACACGTCCATTCTCGATAGTGCCTATTCCTGTAGAAGATACAAGTAGACCACGAACGCCAGCGACAGAAGAAGAGTCACAAAGGCGACTCCTGATTCAAACATCATGAAGGTCATGATGAAGACTACAATCAGTAGAAGAATGATCTCAGTCCAGCCGGATCTAATCTGAGTCATATAGAGCCTGAGATTGACCACTGTCACGGTGAGAAACACGAAGACACCGGCCATAGTCAGCATCTCTAGGACGAGTGCAAGAAATGGGTTCAATGCATTCAATGTGCCCACTGGGCTGGCATCAACAACATCAGGTGCAGACCATACCCAGAATGCCAACCCAAGAACCATTAGCGCTGCCGTCAAGAAGCCAGTCAGTACTGTGGAGCGTACAATTTGCCTTCGTTCAGGAATCTCATCACTCACGGTTTCTCACACCGGCCTTGGAGTCCGAGAAGCCTCCGTCTCGCACTTAAAGATACCGACGGTTTCAATGGCGTTCTGCTATTCCAGTCATGTCTACGACAAGACCTGTGAACTCTCACATCTTCACAGAGGTTCCAAGCCTGAGATTGTAGACTTCGAACTCCAACTCAGTCAACTCATCCTGAATTCTGCGATATTTCTCCTCAAACTCGTTTATGCCGATTGTGCCCGCCTTCTTCTCCACAACAAGTCGCTTCAATTCAGACTGTCGTACTCTAATCTTCTTCTTCAGCTCTTCCCATCGTTCGCGGTTAGATGCGATCGATGTGCCCCAGCTTTCGCTTGACTTCTGGTCTTGTTCAAGCCTTTCAACCACATCGTCGAATGATTCCTTGATGCTGGCGGGATCCTTCTTCTCCTCCAAGACTGACACCACATGAAATCGAGAGTAGACTCGATATATGCATTGAGTTGTAGGATTGTGCACGATCCGAACTGGTCAGGGGCTGCTCAAGCCTTCCAGATCCAGCCTTTTGAGGGCCTCTGCGGACGGGACTCCCGTTACCCGATTCCAACCTCTGTAGTCATAGTAATCGTTCAGCTGCAATTCAATGTCGGGTGCGAAGTCGTCAGTTGCATGATCAGGAAGAGGATGCAAGAGGGGTTCGGGAAGATTGTCGTCAGCACCAGTGAGGCCACATTTCAAGTTAAACAGGCGCTTCAAAGTGACTGCTCTGGCTCCGATTTTCAGGATATCTTCGATGCTGTAGGAGCCCCCAGTCGCCTTGTTCAGAAGCTCAATCATGGTCTGAGGAGATACAATCGCGAAA
>JAEORS010000248.1:0-3396 GCA_016840795.1 Candidatus Thorarchaeota archaeon
CTCGTTCTCGTATCTGTTGCCAATTGACTTCGATATCAACGATCTAGGGCCGTCTGCACCGATTACTACTTTCGCCGATATCTCATCCATTCCGCTCCTGCAACGTAGAGTGAGATGGTTGGTTTTGGTCCTGTGAACAACCGTTGTTTCAAGCCTATGTTCGGCACCTGCATCTAATGCCTTATTTGCCAGATATTGGTCAAACCTAGCTCTGTCAATGATATTTGATTGCAGCTTGAACTCGAACGCTTTTGCGAATGGTGAAAAGAGTCTGAGTTGTTCACAGCGATTGTCGATCAACCGTGATGGTACGTCCACTAGCCGGGCTGCTCTCGGAGAATCGCTGAGCAGGTCACTCATTTCTCTAGGCGTAGGCAAGTATTCCCCACACTGAATGGGGACACCGACTTGGCGCCGACGCTCTATCAGTATTGTCTTGAACCCCTTCTCCGCAGTCACTCTTGCTGCTGTGGATCCAGCCGGGCCAGCACCCACGACAGCGACGTCGTAGGATTCTGAGGACATGGTATAACGCCCATCCGTCGGACTAAAAAAGGGGTCGGGTGGAGTCTCCTACTCCCCGAAGGTGAGATCGAATGACCGCTATCGAAATTCATGAATTGACAAGACGTTATGGATACCGTGTTGCACTCAAGAATGTGTCACTAACGATACCTGTTGGTGGTGTCCATGCATTGTTTGGAGCGAATGGCGCTGGAAAGACAACGCTCATGAGGATAGTTTCGACGCTGCTACAGCCGCATCATGGTTATGCCAGAGTGTTTGGAAAAGACACAGTGGAGGAGCCTCTTGATGTCAAACGGAAGATAGGACTGGTTGGCGACAAAACCCTCCTCTATGGCGATCTCACAGGAAGGGAGAATCTGCTGTTCTACAGCTCACTCTACGACCTAGACATGTCTGAGGATGACAACAGAATAGAAGATCTTTCAGACTGGTTTGGCGTGAAGAGCTGGTTGGACGAGCCAACAAAGATCCTCTCAACCGGTTTCAGAAAGAGGTTTGACATAGTCCGGAGTGTTCTTCACGACCCGCAGTTGTATCTGCTTGATGAGCCGTTTGCCGGGCTTGACAAAGACTCGACCCAAGTCTTCCGTGACTTCATAGATAGTCATCGCACTGACCGAACTGTGCTGCTTACAACCCATAATCTGACTATTGGATCGGAAATGAGCGACAACTTCGTCACGCTGAGGAAGGGAGAGGTATTGAGTCAGGGGCCAATTGGCGAGTTTGACGGTGTAATCTGAGGTGTTAATGATGGGTTCTGGACTGTCATCTGCATTTGCGATAGCCAAGAAGGATATTGTGACTCAGATGAGGAAGCGGTTTGAGGTTTTCTCGATGTTCCTCTTTGCACTGATAGCTGTCTTCGCTTTGGGCATTGTTCTCAGCTCCGCCGTCATTCAAGTCGCGGAGTCTGCCACTAGGATACGTGTCTTGGCTGAGATAGGTAGCGGCATGCTTTGGGTGGTTATCTTCTTCGCAGGGATGTTTGGCTTTGCCCCGGTCTTCATCTCTGAGTCCGAAACTGGAACTCTGAGAGGACTTTCACTAGCGCCAATTCCTGCGTGGGCCATATATATCGGAAAGGTGATTTATGGGTTCGTCTTGATGGCAATTGTTGAGTTGTTCCTCGTGCCAATATCGATGGCACTCCTTGGATATACATTCTCTTCTAATATCTCTCCACTTATCGTGGTGGGAACGTTTTGCCTTGGAACACTAGACTTGGCTGCGGTTGGAGCAATGGCTTCGGCCCTGACAATGCCAGCTGAGTCTAAGGCGACCGTGTACCCCCTAGTATACTTCCCAGCGGCAACCTCCGGACTGATACTACTGGTTGAAATCACCAAGATCTTCGCCATTGGCATTCCCCTAGTCGGTCCAGGGCTTTTCCAGCTTCTTCAACTGATAATGGGCCACTTAGTTGCAATGATGACTCTTTCAGGAGCAGTTTTTCATTTTACTCTTACATCCTGAAACAGAATTCATATCATAACCTTCATATTGCTTCTACGCTCCGAATCCAGCCCAGTACAGGGACGTGTTGAAGTGAATACGAAGCGCATGATCACCTATATTCTAACCTTGACAATCAGTTTCGTATACCTATACATGGTTTGGATCTTTGCACCCCCAGAGCTGAATCTTGGAGAACGGATTCGGATATTCTTTCAACATGTGGCACCAGCACTCATAGGTTACCTGGCATTCGGAGTCACTCTCATCTTTTCGGTACTATTCCTGTGGAAGCAGGAGCTAAGGTTCGACTTGGTGGCGGCCGCATCGACAAAGGTTGGTCTTGTCTTCACCACGATAACACTACTAACAGGAATGATCTGGGCCAATGCGACTTGGGGCGTCGCCTGGAATTGGGACCCCCGTGAAACAACAACGCTCATACTCTGGATAGCATACGCCTGTCTTATCGCCTTTCGCGCATCCATGAGTGATCGCGAGGTAAGAGCGCAGTATGGATCTGTCTTCGGAATCATTGCGTTCCCTGCTGTCATACTGAGCTACATCTCGATTCATGTGTGGAGAACACTGCATCCTATTGTCATAACGCCAGGCGGGCTTCAGATGGGATTTGAGCATGGTATCACCCTCATGACAAGTCTCTTCGCTATCGGACTAGTCTATGTCCTCTTGCTGGACCTTACCTACAGGATTGATTCCGTCAGTGAGAGGCTGATGGAGCTAAGAATGCAGAGGAGTGAATAGAATGCAGGCACTAGAAGCGGAACTCTACACGGTATCAGTAATTCTTTGGGTGGGCACATTCGCTCTTCTTTCGTGGCTCTTCTTGCGGATGAGAGATCTTGACAACTCCTTAAGAGTCCTGGCGAGTACAACAGGGAAGGAACAGGTCGTTCTTGGGTTGCCGGCCAAGCTGTCAGTATATGTTGCTGCATTTCTTGAAGCAGTGGGACTCTTCATGCTCGGACTGGGTCTCATCGGTGTTGTTGTAGTTCCGATATATCCACTCTCGACATTTCTCTGGGGTGGAGTGTTCCTTCTCCTATTCTGGCAATTCGAGAGCATCTCTATCCTGGAGAAATCGATAGATGGACTGACACCAAGTACTGGTGAGGAGTGAGTACGATGAAGAAGAAGACAAGAGTACTGCTGATCGCTTCAATCCTTGTAATCACAGTTGGCTTTGTTGCATATGGGATGTTGACGCTCTTTGTAGATCCCTACCTTAGTGTTGACATGGTAGTTCAGGATCCTGATGCATACACGGGAAGAAGCATACAAGTCAAGGGACAGCTTGAGCCAGGATCAATATCAATCACGGCTGAAAACGTCACTCTTGTCTTGATGGGGGACTCTTACACCATTACTGTATTAGTGGAAGGAGAACTTCCG
>JAEORS010000249.1:0-3384 GCA_016840795.1 Candidatus Thorarchaeota archaeon
CTAACGGGGATGATGACATCAGCAATCTTCTCCCTAATTCTATAGTCTAGGTCTCCTTTCTCAAGAAACTCCTGTGCACGAATGGTGTTTCCTCCGAGAACAACCGCATCCACATTCTCTATATCGTCTAGCAACAGGTCCTTGAGGATTCGACCGACATGTCTGAAGAACTCAAGCATTTTCTCCTCTCGGATTCTGAGGTACCGCTTGGCGCTCTGGCCACCTGCTCGCGTCTTACCGATGATGTAGAAATCTTCGTCCCGGACTAGCTCCATGTGTTTGCCCCGAAGATAACCAATAGTTACTTTCCCACCTTCGATCAATACTATGACGACGAGACTTTTTGGTAGGGTCATCTCTTCAAGTTCGTCGGTGACAAACTCCCTGCCGCATATGTATGTGAACTGAGACACCGGTGAGGGAGGCACAACGATCTCCCGCACCTCTTGTTCGCTCCCACCTTCCTCGATGATGCCAAAGAAGAAGGCAATGCCATTCTCCGGCACTTGGTTCAATCTGGCAAGTTCAGTCAGGATTGCCGTTAGATTGTCCTGTACATTCTTCCTGTTTGCCTTGCTCTTGATGTTATCAGCGCCTGCGAGCTCTTGCTTGACAAAGCTTGTTACATCTACTAGACTCTTGGTTGGTGGAATGTAGAGGGTCGTAAACGAGCTATGCCTACCTTGGAGTGCCTTGAGCTCTTGCACTTTGCGTTTGAGCTTCTGACGCTCCGCTGACATATCGTTTCACCTCTTCGTATACCTGCTATTTGACGGATTTCATAGAGAACTAGTGGCCGTCAGGCAACCGCCTAGGTCCTCCCGTGGAAGTCCGTATTTTAACATTGTGCCCCAGACGTTTTACATCTTCGGCGACAAGTTAAAAAGGCTCTCAGAATCAGGCAGTCGTAACAGGTGATGAAGGGATGCACCGCCAATTTACAACACCCGTCTGATGGGAACCTTCTTTTGCGGGCCTAGTCCGTATGCGGCGAGTGCAGACGAACATCACACAATCAAATCAGGAGTTCTGATTCACACATGAGCGAACAGTTGACTGAAGGAGAAAAGGCAGTCCTTCGAGCACTATCCGACCAAGAGAGAAAAGCTAGTGCAACTCAGCTTGCAGAGATACTTGGTCAGAAGAAAATGAGAGTGGTATCCATTCTCAACTCACTCTCTCAGAAAGGACTGGCTATGCTGGAGATTCGAGAGATTGCGTCCTACGCCCTGACCCAAGAGGGAATGGAGTACGCTGAGAAAGGTCTTCCGGAAGTCAGACTGTTTCGTGCAGTTTCAGAGATGGGGGGCAAAGCGAATGTTGATGACGCAGTGGCCAAGAGTGGTCTGACACCTAGCGCAAAAGGAATCGCCATCAATTGGTCCCGGAAGAACGGTTGGCTGAGGATATCAAAAGAAGATGGTAACACAATCCTCGAAGTCAAAGCAGAAATCTCAGAGACCCCAGTTCAGGCAGTTCTGTCGGCCATAATCGAAGGGAGTCAGTTTCTTCCTGCAAGTCACAAATCGGCCTTGGAGGAGGCCATCGAGAGGTCATTGGTCAACACCTCCACGACCAAGGTCTTTGAGGCTGAGGTGGCCCACGAAAAGAGAGCCATGATTGATGAACTACTGGAGACGGAAGTCAAGGGTATTGCAAATCTAACGTCAGACATGCTTTCATCAGGAAGTTGGAGAGGAAAGACCTTCAGACCCTACAACGTTGAACTTGAGCCAGCATACGTCTACTATGGCAAGAAGCACCCCTATGCTGAATTCAACGACTGGCTAAGAGAGATCATGATAGGACTAGGTTTCACTGAGTGGTTTGGTCCATATGTGGAGACCGAGTTCTGGGGACATGATGCCTTATTCGTTCCGCAAGACCATGTTTCTCGAGAAGTCCAGGATCAGTTCAGGGTCGTGTCGCCATACGACCACGGAGACATTCTAGACACAAAGTACTACAAGGAGGTGAAGGCAGTCCACGAGAACGGCGGTACGACGGGATCGAAGGGCTGGGATTGGCCCTTCAGCAAGGAGGTTGCCACTAGACTCTGTTTGCGTCCTCACACAACTCCGGTTTCAATGCGGTACTTGTACGAGCATCGTGATAGCCCACAGAAGATGTTCATAATCGACCGGAACTTCAGGTCGGAAAAACTCGATGCAACACATGGACAGGAATTCGACCAATGCGAAGGGATCATCATGGACAAAGACCTGACCCTCAGAGACCTCCTCGGGTACCTGACTTCGATATGCAAGGGAGTCGGCATCAAGAAGATGAAGTTCAAGCCAGGGCAGTTCCCTTTCACAGAGCCGAGCGTTGAGACCTTCGCAAAACATGACAAGTTAGGTTGGATTGAGCTTGGTGGGTCCGGTATCTTCAGACCAGAGGTCACACTTCCTCTGGGAATCAAGGACACTGTACTCGCGTGGGGAATCGGAAGTGGGAGGCTCTACATGGCAGCCATGGGTATCAACGACATTAGGAACCTGTTCACTAGAGACTTGACATGGCTCAGGAGGAGCGCCTTTGTAGCGTAGGTGATGATTATGATAGTAGAGTGCAGAATTGATGACCTTCTCTCATTGATTGGCAAGAAGATATCCGTGGAGAAACTCGAGGAAACCCTCTTCCTGGTGAAGGCCGAAGTAGAGAAGGTCGAAGGCAACGTCATTGAGATTGAAGTGAATCCTGACCGCCAAGATATGCTCTCAACAGAGGGAATAGCAAGAGCTGCAAGGTCCTTTCTCAGTCTTGAAACTGGATTACGAAAGTATCGTGTGAAGAAGTCTGGCAAGCAAATCCGCGTCAAGCCCGGCCTCATCCGTATTAGGCCGTTCATCTCCTGCTCTATCGTTAAGGACGTCCGCGTAGATGACGAACTGATCAAGGAGTACATGCATCTTCAAGAGGCGCTGACGGCCACCCACGGGCGAAACAGGAGCAAAGCCAGCATAGGTCTCTATGTGTACGATGACATTGATTTCCCCGTCATATATGCTCCAGTAGAACCGAAGAAGATCAAGTTCGTGCCGCTAGGGGGCGAGATCGAGATGGACGGTCCGACCATACTCTCCAAACACGAGAAAGGTGTCGAATATGGTTCCATAATCGAATCTCACAAGAAGTGGCCCTTGCTCTATGAATCGAGTGGCCTCGTGTTGAGTCTCCCGCCCATAATAAACAGCAACGACCTTGGTAGAATCACCACTGAAACGAAGAACCTCTTTCTGGAGGTAACGGGCACTCACCTCCCGACTGTCGACCAAGCCCTAAACATCATGACGGCTTCACTAGCGGACAGAGGCGGCAAAATCGAGTCGGTGTCTGTAGTCTACCCTGATGGTTCAATAGATGAAACACCTGATTTCACAC
>JAEORS010000250.1:0-3381 GCA_016840795.1 Candidatus Thorarchaeota archaeon
ATTGGAGTCCGGATGTCACCGATGAGATTGCAAAGGCTGTCTTGAAGTGCAACGACTGTGATCTCTTGGGTGAGATTCTCAGCCGAAAGGTTGACAGCAAAGGTGCAGAGATCGAGGTAGTCTGCCCTGTTCATCAAATAAACCGTAAGGGACTCACAGTAGACTCATACAAGCGCATCGAAGAGCGAGAGGGTGAAGTCGATCGCATTCCTTCTATTGAAGAGAGTCTCAAATGTGTCAAGTGTGGCACCCCCATCGTGATTCGAGATTCCGGATTCAGTAAGGGTGTGATTGAAGCCAAAGTCGAATGCGAAAAGGGCCACGGGGACAACCGCTACTACTCCGAAACTTTCGGCCCCGAGGTTCTGGAAATAATCTATGATCGGATGTTTGAGTGTCACAAGTGCCACCAGCGGATGGAATTCGTGAGCTTTGAGGAAGAGAAGGAGAAGGGTCGTGTCACGATCTCTTGTGAGAAGCATGGTGAAAGCCATTTCGAAGTACCTTCCACACATGGACTGCTGGTGAGAGATGCTTATGCCGCCTCGATGAATCTTGCTCGTATCGAAGCTCTGACCCAGTCTACACTTACAAGTGAGGATTCCTGCAAGCTCCAGTTTGACGCGAGTCTAGATACTGAAGAGATGCTCAACATCACAAAGAGTGTGATTGAGCAACATGATGTGCATTTCATTGCCGACAGCGAATCAAAGGGTGTCAATCAGGCATGGTACTATGGAAAGGCCCTACAGGGCAATCAGTTTGTGCTGATAGGTTCGGTGTCGGGGGATCTGCGGGAGATTGAGGTCAACGGATTCTCTGACAACGAGAAGAACCTCTCCTCTATCATGGCACACATTCGGGAGAATCTCAGAGAAGTTCTGTTGAGAGTCCACGAAGACGCCGACGATGTTCAGCCTCTCATTGTCCAGTGTGTCCACTGCGGTGCAGCTTTGGCGAAGAGGGGCCTCCCAGGTGAAACTACGAAGTGTGGTCACTGTGGAGTCCCGTTGCACTGGTAGCTCTCTATCTAGAGCCTGTCCACTCAATGGAGGGCTTCTCAGTGGCGCCGATATGAGTTAGAACTCGGTCAACAACTGAGTCTACAAGCTCCTCAACAGTTTCTGGCTTGTGCCAAAAGGCCGGACTTGCAGGGAATACTACTGCTCCAGCTTCGGTGACCGCAGCCATGTTATGGATGTGAACTAGGTTGAGTGGGGTCTCTCGGGGGACAAGAATCAGTGTCCTTCTCTCTTTCAGTGCACAGTCGGCGGCTCGAGCTATCAGATTATCAGCATAACCATGGGCTATACCCGCCATTGTCTTCATGGAACATGGAATGACAACAATCGCGTCGAGACGGTAACTTCCACTGGCGGGTCCGGCATAGAGGTCGTTCTCATCATAGGCCTCGTCCACCTCTCCCCGAAGACTTTCGGTTGTGAGATTCGTTTCATACTTCAGAGTTTCTTCTCCCCACTTCGATATGATTAGGTGGATCTCGTGACCCTGCTCTTTCAGCATGCGAATCAATCTGACGCCATAGATTGCGCCACTCGCTCCTGTGAGACAGACCAGGATTCTCTTCTTTGACATGTTTCCGTCACTCCATGTTGACCTTTTGGCATCCAACGATTGCTCATTTGCCTTTCTGTGGTGACAATCCCCTCAATCAGAGAAGAAAAGCTAGGAAGACTGCTAGTAGAAAGGCCGCAACGCCTGCTCGAATACCCACCCGTTTCGCGATGCCGGCCGCCTCCGCAATGTCCTGAGTCAAGATGTCAAAGCCTCTCTCTCCGAACGTACGAAGGTCTTTCGCTTCTCCGAACCCTAGTCCGATTCTGACTCTTGAAACCTGCTCTCGAGCCCTGTTTGCAGAAAGGACGATTGCTTCCAAGATCTCCTGTGGCTTATGCTGGCCAACAGGAGGATACCCTCTGCTTGATGTTGCTATGGCATTCACAACATGAGTATCGGTTGTCAATACCTCAACGTCATCAAATCCCTGGGTCTTCAGTATGCGGATTGCTTCTTCGCGAAATCCAGGCTCCATGTTGTTGCCATCTACAGATAGCATGACAACCTCCCGGCTGCCAATCACCAAGACCATCGCCGTGACACCTCCCGGTCCCATTCCCTCCTCAGGACTCATACTCCCGAGTACGACTTGATGGAAGCCTGCAGATATTGGGGATCTCGGAGCATCAAAAGTCGCAAAGACGGCGCCAGAAACAGCACCCACATACTCTCCAGCCTCGAGATCACCTGGCATGACAGACACCGCATCACCGTCAATGCAGTTGTGAGCATCAACGACTGCTACTCTCTTGACTTGCGGTACTCTCTCGCGAACTAGGTTGGCAGCCTCTCTTCCAACCTCTAAAGAGATGTCATCAGTGAACTCTGGCGCGCTCGTACTTATCGCGAGAACGTCTTCGCCTGCAAACAGAGTCCACACTTTGAACTTGCCGAAATCTGACCAGTGAGGACCGGAGGCTGTGTCATGCACTTCTGTTTCTTTGATAAGTCGGTCAATCTCCGACATTACATGCGGGAAGTCTTCTTTCGTCGTAAGATTTTGCTGGTGAGTACAGCTTCCGTGCATCACAAAGGCCGGTACTCCATGATTCTGCCTAATGTGGTCCATTATGGCCGAAGGAAGAGAACTACTTCCTATCTGCCGAAATGGGCCAGGATGAACATACTGAATCACTCCTACTCCGACGAGCCCATCTTCATTCTTGAGGACAACAATCTCGACGGGCACGTCCTGCTTTTCACCAACCTGAGTGAGCGTCTTCTCTATTGGTTCTGAGTTGCTCATCAGATAGTCGTAGCCAAAGGCACGGAGTAGCTCAGGTCCGTTGATGCCCAGGTCTCTCTCAAAGGGGACACTGACCGAACGGAAGATGAAATGAACAGCAAGTGAGTATACTAGCATGGTCACGACCGCAAAAGCCAGCCAAAGGGGTGGCAGAACCAGCACCGATTCCGGGATTCCGCCCAATGCAAACGCTTCCAGATACCAAAGAATTGGTATCATCAAAGCTGCGATGAAGTTCCTAATAGGATGATGATCACTCAGTCCGGTCACCAAGAATGCAAAGGCAGTGTATGTAATGCCGAGTCAGAGGATCCAGAACCGGACCTCGTGGTATGTTATGACAAGTAGGTAGTCCAAGAGTCCTCCTAACGCGCCCGTGACTATCCAGAATAGAATGCCGAATTGTACTGCACCTGCTGTGCGTCTTGCATCAAGAGGTGATCCCTTCTTTCTCACGATTGCATAGAGCAGTGTAGTACCGACAAAAGCTGGTACGACGGTGAGCACCAGATACTGGCCGAGGATCCAGATGAAGTCGCTTCCGGAGTCTTTGAAGA
>JAEORS010000035.1:0-12647 GCA_016840795.1 Candidatus Thorarchaeota archaeon
TGCGAACCTCGAGGTTGGAAGCGTTATCTCCAATATTAAGCTTGACATGAAACTGCAACCTTGAAAGACTCCAGGACAGCCCGTGCGGGACGCCAATATGCCTTTATCAGACTAGTAGCAATGTGAACAGCTGAAGGCGTACCGTTGATGGTGTTCTGAAATGAGGTTTAGAACAGAGGGAATCATGCCTCCCCCCATCGTGAAGCTGATTGAGGCGGCCCAAAGGCATGTTGATTCCCCGGACTTCTTGAATCTCGGTCAGGGGCTTCCAGGACACATCCCCCCTACAGAAGCTCTCAAGGCGCTGGGAAGACGCCTGCTCCACCCATCCACCCATAGGTATACTCCTGATCAAGGGCAACTGGAACTCCGAGAAGAGCTTGCCCTCTATCTGCGGCAGAACTGGAACATGCAGATTGACCCACACCGAGAGGTAGTTATCACGGCAGGAGCAAATCAGGCCTTCATTGGAACTCTGTTCACCGCCATGGCTCACGGAAAGAACGTGGTCATGCCTTCTCCCTACTATTTCAACTCAGTCATGGGAGCACGCCTCGCGGGAGGCTACGTGAAGGAAGTGCCTGTGGATGATGAGTTCCAGCCTCGCCCAGAGGAGATGGAGAATGCAGTTGATGACAATACTTGCGCAATCTACTTGGTGTCGCCGAATAATCCAACCGGCGCAGTATACAGTCCAGAGGCCGTTGATGCCATTGTGGACCTATGCATTGACAAGAATCTCCTGCTCATCTCTGATGAAACCTACGCGAGACTGGTCTTCGATGGTGCATCTCACTACAGTCCTCGTTCTCGGGCCGACGCAACAGATCGAGTTGTGACGCTTGGAAGCTTCTCGAAGGCATTTGGGATGAGTGGTTGGCGTGTAGGTTTCGTGGTAGGTTCCCCCTCTTTCGTAGATGAGTTTCTCAAGGTTCAGGACACCTTGACCATCTGTGCTCCAACCCCGGGGCAGATACTTGCATTAGAGATATTGAAGCATGGCATGAATGAGTTAGAATCAGAGCTTGAACGAATGGACCATCTGAGGGACTTGGCATATCTTCGACTCACAGAGATAGATGCGCTTGAAGTCAGACGAACTGCTGGGACGTTCTATCTCTTCCCTCAAGTTAAGGAATGCTCGGACACTCGTTCTCTAGTCTTCGATATTCTTCAAAACAAAAAGATGCTTGTGCTGCCAGGGAGCGTCTTCGGGGACGCAGGAGAGGGCTTCATTAGAATCTCAATTGGCCCTTTGACTCCTGAGGCTGTAGATGAAGCGTTTGACAGGCTAAGCAGTTACTTCAGAAACCGCTAGTACGAGTAGTATTTCCGCCACTCCCAGTCAGTCACGGCCTCGTTGGCATATTCTCTCCACTCCTCACGCTTGACTCTAATGAACGTTTCAAGCATCTCGGAGCCAATCGCCTTACGTATCACATCATTTCTCTCAAGATTGTCAAGGGCCGCGCCGAGGGACCCTGGAAGGGTCACAATACCCCTCTTCACGAGTTGCTCATCTGTAAGACTGAATATGTCCCGGTCCTGGGCTTCTGGGGGCGCCAGTTTGCGCTCGACTCCATCCATTCCAGCTGCAATAATCGCCGAGAAAAGAAGGTATGAATTCGTCGTTGCGTCTGGTGATCTGAACTCTGCAGAAGCTTTCTGCGCATCCTGAAAGAGCGGCACTCTCACAAGAGCGGTACGGTTCCTAAAGCCCCAGGTGATGTATACAGGAGCCTCATGGTGTGGAACCATTCTCTTGTATGAGTTAATGGAGGGGTTTGCTATTGCAGTGATAGCGGGGGCATGCTCAAGAAGCCCGGCGATGAAATAGCGTGCGGTATCAGATAGTAGATCGCCACCCTCCTTTCCGAACAGGTTCTGATCTCCATCCCAGAGTTGAAGATGGCAGTGGAGTCCGCTTCCGGCTGCACCCTCAAAGGGCTTCGGCATGAAGGTCACATCAATGTCTTGACCGCGTGCCACTGTTCTGGTGAGATTCTTGAAGATTGGAATGAAGTCCGCCATATTCCGTACGTCATCGTAGTCTATCTCAATCTCCTGCTGAGCCTCGCCGACCTCATGATGTACAACTCTCGGTTTCATACCCATGCTCTGTATTGCGGTAGCTACCTCAAGCAAGATGTCTGCACCAGGGCTCTGTGGGTAGGTGTCCGCATAACCCGCATTGTCGATTGGTTCCCCCTCATCTGTGATGAAATAAAACTCGGGTTCAACCTTCACTCGCAAATGCATGTTTCCTGGGAGGAATTTCTCGCAAACGGCGTGCAGCACACCTCTGGAGTCCAACGGATACCATGACTGCCGGCCCTCTTCGCCACCTTTCTCTCGCACAAAACACATGGCCGCAGCAACTCTTTGAGCCGAATAGGGTACCTCGACTAGAGTGCTTGGATCTGGGACGAGTCGGAGATCGGATTCCTCAACCATTGATAAGCCGACGATTGAACTACCGTCAAGACTGGTGCCGTCAAGAAGAGCTGAGTCCTTTTTGACCTCATCAATCGTGTCTGCAGGATTACACGGCACCGTCATCGCCTTCAAACGGCCCAGTATATCAACGAACCTGAGTTCCACATACTCGATTTGCTCAGACATCGCTTCTCACCGCTATACGGCTCGATGCGCACCGCAGGAGGTTCCAGTCTTAAAGATGTTCCTAGAAATGGGCAATGGGCTCAGAGTATAAGGAAGTCGGAGCCGTAAGATAGAAACCTTAAGGACTACCAACTGTATGAGAGAGTGATGAGAAAGGGACTCCATATTGGCACAAGCGGTTGGTCTTACGTTGACAAGACTGGCTGGCTTGATGTCTTCTATCAGTCTAGGAAATCTCTTCTGCAGCAATACCTAGCAATCTTTGAAACCGCAGAGATAAACTCCACATTCTACTCCTTACCTAGGCCGACGTTTGTGAAGCACTTGGCGAATGTGAAGGGGGAGAAGTTCTTCACTGCGAAGATACCTCGAAAGGTGACCCACGACCACCGACTCAGTCTAGAAGGAGAGGGCGGCGAAGTCCTCGACCAGTTCTTCTCACTGATGAAACCATTAGAGCATCGACTGGCAGCCTTGCTCATCCAGCTTCCCCCTTGGGAGATAACTAAGATGGCGGACCTAGAAACATTCCTTTCAAGTTTGGACTCATCCTTTCGGTTCGCTATCGAGTTCCGAGATGAGAGTTGGCTCTCCAATTCAACTTACAGACTACTAGAAGAATACGGCGTGGCCTACGTTGTGGTTGACGAACCTAAGCTCCCCATAGACCTGCGTGTGACTGCTGACTTGGCGTACATCAGATGGCATGGTCATGGCACTAGACCCTGGTATAACTACAAGTACTCCATAGAGGAGCTTGAGAAGTGGAAACCTCGTCTGGACGATATTATAGGTCGGTCTGAAACAGTATTGGGCTACTTCAACAATCATTTCAGCGGCAATGCTCCTCTGAACGCTCTCCAGATGCTTGATCTAATGGGAATGATCAGTAAGCGACAGAATCAGAAGCTCGATAAGATGCTCAGCTACATGTCAGTAGAGCAGACTCGACTGGATGATTTCTGATACGGCGCGCAGGTAATCACTTCGGCAGGACACCATGCTTCTCCAGCCACTCTGACTTCAAGATGTCCATGGTGACCACGTCAAACCTTTCCCCGTTGCGATATGCCAGTTCACGTATTTTCCCCTGAGTCTTAAATCCAAGTCTCTCGTAGACGGCGATAGCACGGGAATCGAATGATGCGGCCCAGAGTTAGATGCTATTCAAGCCGAGAGTCGAGAATGCCAAACCTAGAATAACTAATGTGGCACGCTCATCTAATTCGACACTCCAAATGCTGTTCTCCTTCATAGTAATCTATGAACTGGCCAAAAGCATATGTGAGCAAAGAGTGAAAGTGACAGGGAAATCAATTGGACTCTATGAAAGGAATACCCAAGTGGGCCTATCTCATGAGTGGTATACTGATTGTAATGAGCAGTCTTCTTGCTGTTTCCATTGTGTTCGTTGCGTTCGTACTTCTGGGAATACTCCCTCGAGAAACGGACATCCAAATGCCCTTGCTATTCATCGCACTCCCTTTGAGTATTCTTATTCCACTGATAATGTTGACAATGGCAATACTGCTCACAAGGAGAAGTGAGTAAACACCTCAAGACTTTCTGAAGATGGAATCTTCCAAAATCAACATTGACATCATCTACTGCCATCTCGAAAGCCTAATAAGCGACCTTTTGCCTTCCAGCGTATACTTAAACGCACATCTAAATAAAGGCTTCAAGTGTTGCCCTCCTTTTTTGGTAGGACCAATGTGAACCATAGGCAATGAAATCGCTTATACAGAGATTCACTGCATAATAAAGCGTATAGCTACGACAATCTAGTAGCAGCAGGGATAACAATATGTGGTCTAGGAGTAGACTGAACTCGCTCATCCTGGTATGTGGCGTTATGATTTTTCTGATCTCATTTTATTATGTAGGATTGGTCGCCATCCCTTTGGGTCTGGAAACCGAAGTTCCTCTTGTAATTATAATAGGTGTTCTGGCAGGTATCATTCTCCTAGGAGCGTTTGAACGGAAACGGGGAATGGATGAAATAGTTACGTATAGCCCCAGGAGAGTCATTTTCGCCTTTTTCATAGGTGCCATCTCAATTATCGTGATAATTCTGCTCATACTTGCTGGTATTCATCCACCAGGTATGGATCCTGCAGTTCCATTTCTCTTTGTAATCCCTCCTCTCGCGTGGCTGTTTGTGGTAGCAGTCGTGGTCGAAGAAGCGATCTTATTACTGAAACTTGACAAATCAACAAGATAGGTGGCAACACTCTGCCATCTCGAAAGCCTAATAAGAGAACCCAAGGCTCGAGTCCCGAAGCAGGTGCGTCCGGCAATGAGCTTTGAGTCGTTCCCAGAGCCCCAAGTGAAGTCGCCAGGTAATGCTCAACCCCGCAGGGGTCGAGGCTTCAGCGCAGAGGAAACCAACCGCGCTGGACTTACCATTAATGAAGCTCGTCAGATGGGCCTCATTGTTGATCTGAGACGTAAGACGGCCCATGATGAAAACGTGGAGGTCCTGAAAAGGTACGTGAAGGAGCTCGACCAGATCATTGCAGAAGTCAAGAGAGTTAAGCCCGAACCTGCTAAGAAGCCAGTGAAGAAGGAACCAGTGAAGAAGGAGTCGGCGAAGAAGAAGGCACCTGACAAGGAGCCGGCCAAGAAGGAGTCAATCAAGAAGAAGGCTCCCAAGAAGGAACCTGCTAAGAAACCGACCAAGGCGGAGCCTGCAAAGAAGCCGGCAAAGAAGAAACCCACCAAGAAGGAAGAGAAGGCCATTGCTGAGCTTTCCTCATTGAGAGCTGTGAAGACGGAGGAAGCCGAGAAGCTTGTGGCCGCGGGGATAGTCACACTGTCTGACTTAGCCTTCTGTGAAGTTGACAAGGTTGCCAAGGAAACTGGCATAGACGTGGATAGAATCTCTGCTATGATGACTGCGGCCCTGAAGAGGATTTGAGTTGGGCCTATGGGGGTGACCTGAATGGACTACTCCCAGCTAATTGAAGCCCTGGAGAACCCCATTGATTTGGGGCGTCCTGTGATTATGCCAGACTTCTATGTGGATCATTTTGTCATAGCTGGTAGCTACGAGGAGTTCATAGAACGCTTGGAACTGCTGGCTGAGCAGGGTGGTGGGAATCTACTCGGTAACAAGCAGTTCATTCGCAGGGGTGGCAATGCGGTCAACACAGCCTCAGCACTCCTGTCGTTAGGCATGAATCCAATTGCAATTGTCACGACCGATGAATATGGGTCTATGATACTCCCTACTCTGGTGAGCCCAGACCTCGATCTCAGTCACGTTCATACAGATGGGAGACTCTCTTCGACCGTTTCAATTGAAGTTGAGCACAAACAACGTCGAGTTAACCTTATGGTAAGTGATAGCGGCTCTGCAGCAGAGTTTGATTTCTCAGACCTTTCCAGTGAGGATTTGAATGCCATTCGTGAGAGTAGTATAGTGGCTTTGCTGAACCTCAATCATAATCCGAATGCGGCAGGTCTTGCTGGTGATCTGTTCCAGATGGTATCCGAATCTTCCTCAGCTAAGAAGTTCATTGATGTAGGAGATCCTTCTGGAAACCAGGCGATAATCGAACCGCTAGCGAAGGATGTACTCGCAGAGGGGCTTGTCGACATCTTGAGTCTAAATGAGAGTGAGGCACGATGGTTTGCTTGGACGGTGACCGGTAGAAGTGAACGTTGGAGGAGCCTATCATCCAATCATGATGATTGGCTATCTGCCGCAAGAGTGGTATCAGAAGAAACTGGCGTGCGTGTGGACCTACACACTCAGTACTTCTCTGCCACTCTGAATCAAGATGAATCCACAATAGTCCCTACCTTCGACGCAGTAAGCAGAGTAGCATGCGGCGCCGGCGATGCGTGGAATGCGGGGGACATACTTGGGACGCTTCTGAATCTCGCCCCCATTAGTAGGCTAACCTTGGCAAATGCTGTCGCGGCACTTTACATTTCGTCACCGACAGCATCACACCCATCATCAGAAGAGGTAATCGAATACCTTCATTCACAGCCTCCTCTAAATGAAACTGGCGAAAGACTTGTTAGACGTAAATGATAATTGCTGGAATGCTACAGAGCCCCTAGGTGCGTTGTCAACTTGGAACTAGAGCGCGTCCTCACCAAACTGAAGTTTGATGAATCTGTCAGCGGATACGCTCTAATTACCAACGACGGCCAGCCATTCCTCTCCTTCTCTCTCCCCGACGAGATTCTACCTCAGGTCCAAGGAGCACTAAGGATTCATGGTGGCCAGTTCAATCTGATTAATGTGATGACGGACAAGGGTATTGCGATTCTTGCTAGAGCCGACCCTAACTGGGTCCTTGCCGTCTTGTTTTCCCCTGATTTTCAATTGGGAGTTGCATTGCAGAAGACTAAGGAAGTTGTCGGTCTAATGGAATCAGTGGTACTGCCTCCTCCACCTGTACCGGTTGCTGAAGAAACGGAAACACCAGCTAGGGAAGTCTTTCCTGAAGTAGTAGCAGCTGAGCCTTCACCTGTCGTTGCTCCTATCGGCCCAAGCACGATTGAGGAAGCTCCCCCGGCGGAACGTCCCAGAGAGGTTGAGGTTCGGCATGGCTGCGTTGTTCATCGAGATTCTTTCTTTAATAGCGCGATAGCAATTGAGGGAGAGCTGAGTAGTGAGCTTAAGAGTCGTTTCTCCAACCTGGGTGTTGATGTCTTGCTTATGGTTGACGAGAAGCGAACGGCATTCAAGATCGCCGAGACCCTGGGCAGAGGCACGGACCAGGTCTTTGAAGTCATTGCATGGTGCGTTCAGAAGCAGATTCTGAATGTCGAGTGCCCCGAAGAGCAAGAAGCCGGAACCATCGAGATAGTTGAGCTGCCACTATTCGAGGGGGACCTCAGCAAAGTCAAGAAGGATCATCGAGATCTTCTGGCAATGTGCAATGGTGAGAGGACACTTCAAGAGATTGCGAATCTCATGGGCATTCCTTACTTCAAGGCATTACAAAGCATTATACCCTATCGGGGAAAGACTCTAACGTTCATACGTAAAGGAATGAAATCTGAAGACTAGACTGAGATGTGATCAAAGTGGGAATCAAGGGAAAACTGGCTTGGACACTAAGAATCGACAAAGTATCCAAGGTCCTATTTCAGGCAAGCTATCGAGAGCTGATGAACCTGCTCATGACCACAAGTACCAGTGTCGATGAGATCAATAGGAAGATGCAGGCGATTGGTTTTCGCGTGGGTGAAACATTACTCATGGACTATGCTGACAAAATCCGAGAACACGCTGCAGAGTTTGCAGAGTTCTCTAGCACACTGGGCCTAGCCTACAAGGTCAACTCAGGGCAGGAGTTTACAGACATCTCCATCAGTGATGACCGCCGTACAATCAAGTTCACCGATGAAGACTGTCCTGTTTGTGCTGGTGTTGTCATAACAGACATGCCAGGACTGCAGTATTGTGCCATTGTTAGCGGTGTCTTTGACGCTGTAATGGATCTGCGTGGCTTCAATGCTGAGAGCTATCAAGAATCATGCAAAGCCCTCGGTGATGAAGCCTGTACATGGACTTTGAGACTAAGGGACTAGACTGTACGGGCTTCTCTGCAAGTTGGCCACAGTTCAATAGAAGCCGCAGGCACAAACCATCGAGCATATGTATAAAAGAGCACAGACCAAGAAGACCACAGAAGCACGAAATGGAGGACCACCACCCTTGGGACAGACGCTTGGTACATTCGTCGGACTAATCACGACATTCGCGATAGCTTTTGTGATTCTCACGCTTGGAGGTATTATGCCCGAGGACCTCATCTCTTCGACAATAGTCGACGACTTTTTGGCTCTCCCTGACTTGGAGAATAGGCTAGTGGTCGTGGGCACAGTCCTATATCCAGGCCCTGTAGGAATTGGGGTAGTTGGTCTTGGAGCCATAATTGGAACTGGCGCCCAGGGCGCAACAGTACTGATGGCACTTGCTTGGGGCACAGGTGGTCTTATTGCTGGTCTCTTGACCAGAGATATTCTTGGAGGCATTCTTGCCGCACTCTTTGCAGTCGTCTTGGGTGCGTTTCTTACTTGGATGCTAGTCTTTGTCATTCAGACTCCTGATTTCACACAGCTCTTCAGTGGACCTTCCTTGGTGTTGCTAGAATCTATTCTGTACGGGTCTCTCTACCCCTCTATAGCGGCCGTGATAGGTGGCATTCTCGGAGGAGGCATCACGAGAGAACGCTAGTCGCCGTGAAAAGGCCACTATTCTCTTTTGCTGAGTTGCCGTCCACATTCCGAACACAACAATGGTCTAGACTTGAAGACAGCTCCACATTCGCACGTCGTCAGAATTGATTCTGGAGGGGGCAGCTTCGTTTCGCTCTGAGCCAGACTGATGAGCTTCACCAGAGGTAATGCGGCGACTAACGAAAGCAGTCCAACTATGATGGAAGTGCTGAACAAGACAACGAGATCCCAATTGCGGGTGGCACTGGTCCAGAACGCGGGGTCGACAATAAGAATCGATGATAGTGATACAATACCGATCACGACGCCTACCCATACAGAGGTCCTCACTGCATTCCAGTAGGATTTTGAGAATGGCGCAACAACAACCCCAATCACTAGCCACGAAGCAAGGAACGAACCCGCCGTATTTGGGTCCAAGAGGTGAGGCACGGACTGCTGCAAGTTCTCACAACCAACCAGAAGAACCCAGATGTTGTCAAACGGGCTTGGATAGGCAACTGGATGAGGAGCCAGTAATATCACTAGAACCCCTGCTCCTACGACAGATCCAATGAGCCCACCCAGAAGATTTCTCACAATATGATTCCTCGCCTGCTCAAGTCCTGCGTCAGCGTGCCATGTGAGCACTTAATGCTTTCCACACCTTTCAGATGATGTCCTAAGCCCTTCGTTATGCGTATATGCCAGAATCGACACCTGGAACAGTGCAATCGTACCGCAATCCTTTTCAGACCACCCTTTGGAGAGTTTCAAAGAAGAACAGGTCCCGGGTAGCCCAGAGCGTCGAAGAGGTGCAAGTGAATGAGTGATGAACTAGAGCGTGCTCTTTCGCGGCTAAGGCTTGATGGCCAAGTCCTTGGCTACTCACTAATGACCAAGGCAGGACGCCCCTTCGTCAGTTTCTCATTGCCGGATGAGCTCTTTCCTAGAGTGAAGGATAGTATAAACCTGTACAAGTCAGATTTGCGACTTATGACCATAGATACGGAGAATGGGCTTGTGGTCCTATCTCCTGTCGACGAGAACTGGATTCTGTCTGTGCTCTATGTTCACGAGCTACAGCTAGGACTGGCTATTGCTAAGACCAAGAATGTCCTTAGACTTCTTGAGGGATCCGAACTACCCCCACCTCCAGAGGATTTCGAAGACTCGGCCGAGTCCAACCTCAAGGTACTTGAGTCCCTTGCTCTACAGGCTGCATCAACTTCGCCAGCAGATTCACCTGCTGAAGAGGATTCCACAACTGAACCAGCAGATGATACTGAACCCGAGTCAACTCCTTTCTCATCATTGCCTGATCGACGCCTTCACTCATTCAATATCCAACTTGCAACGATTCCCACGAGGGGTACGACATATGGTGCGGCAATGGCCCTGGACTCCGACCTACATAAGGAGTTGAAAGAGCTACACAAGAACTTTGGTTTCGATGTCCTGATGCTTGTTGATGGCTGCAATAGTGTGGCACAGATATCTGACTCAATGTTCCAGTCGAATGAGAGGGTAATAGAGGTCCTGATGTGGGCTGCTTCAAAATGGATTGTTGACATCCCAGAGACAGAAGAGGCACCAGTTGCTCAAGAAGTAGTAATGGGAAAGCTGGTCAAGTGTCCCAGATTTGAGGGCGACCTCTCTAAGATGAAGAATGATGACCTTGAAGTCTTGAGACTTTGTAACGGCACCAGAACTACTCAGGAGATCGCAGAGTCGACTGGATTTCCGCATGCTAAGGTCGTTGAGATAATCATCAGGAATAAGAAGCACGGAATGAAGATGATAGGTAAGACCACGTGAAACAATGTGTCCATGAGGTTCCAGAACAATGCCGAAGATTGAGAATCCTTTGCTGGTGAGTCTCTATTCTCAGTGGGTTGGCAGAGTCCTTTCAGAAACTAACAATATCGAGGAAGCCAACGAGAAGTTGCGTGAAGTGGGAAAAGAGATGGGATATCAGCTCTATTTGTCCACAGATTTGGCTGAGAAGACGAACAGCGTATCTGGTAGCGAGGACGTGCCAAAGCTGATTGATTCAATCTTCAGGTTGCTTCACAACAGGAGGCCGTCAAATGTTGACTACTCCTCTGCTGACACAGTCCGTGTAGTGGACAAGAATTGCACTTGGTGTCAAGATATCACTCTCGAAGGAATGCACGGATTCGGTTACTGTGAAGGTTTCAGTGGAGTTCTTGAGGCGATTCTCGAGTTCAAAGGAGTTGAGGCCAGAGTATCGCAGGAACTCTGTAGAGCAACAGGGGACAAGAACTGTACCTGGATTATCCGGTTCTAGGGACTACTTGGCACAAAGAACTTAACACTCTGTTCCTTTTCGGAAACATCGGAGGCGTGACAATGTCTAGGCGCGAAGAAGTGATTCCCTGGTGGCAGGGCAGACTTAAAGACAAAGACTTGATGAAAGCCTTCTTTGCGAAGACATGGAACAAGCTGGCAAATCGAATAGGATTCATGTTTCCTGATCAAGTCAGAGACCTATATTACAGCGCAGGCCGTCTCGCTGGTCTGGAAACGCAACGAGAGTATATCAAGATTGGCAAACAGAGGCCTCCCAAGAACTTCAAGGAGATCATCGAGTTCATCAAGACCGTTCTGTCCTTCCTTCTTGTCCCATTCGGCGATGTCGTCATTGAGAACATATTCAAGGCTTCACAGGACGAGGAGGCTGTGCTCAGAATCCCTGACAATCCCTACGCCTCAGGATATGAGTCAGAAGAGCCCTCCTGTTACTTCCTCAAGGGCTTCATTGAAGCCATTACTGAGTATCTGGTAGACTTCAACAAGATTGTATATGAGAAGCTAACCATCACAGAGGACACTTGTATGGCGGCAAAGATGGACGCCTGCAGATTCAGGATAACTTTATCCCATCCTGTTCAAGAATAGGGGCCGAGTAGTACATACTTTGACCATACATATCGCTTAACTACCTTCATGGCGTAATCAGAACGGTGGACAGACCAAATGAGACCCGACTGGAGAAGAAGAGCCATCTTAGCACTATGCTTGGCATTGCTTGGATCAAGCATTGTAGGTCTAGTCCTATTTGGCTTTGGGTCCGGCAGCGAGCCCCTGATTGTCCAGGACGTATCCCACTCTTCCTCCGCAGTTCCCGTCTTGTCTGATTTGGATATTCAGGGCTCATGGTTGAAGAACACCACGTCTGTGGCACTAGAGCTCGCACTTCACACTGTCGAATTTGGCACATCAGTCGTTTGGTCTGATGGATTGTCTCAGTCCATTGCCACTGGGTCTTTACTCTTGGTGATTGGAACAGTCTCAATAGAACGCAAGGGACATGAACGTCCGCAGAAGCTACGAGACCGAATACTAGACATGATCTCCAACTGCCCGGGAATACATCTGAGAGAACTTCATCGAAACATCGGATGTGCAATGGGCGCACTGCAGTACCATCTGAACAATCTTGAGAATGATGACATAGTCGTTTCGATGCGAAATGGCAATGCTCGGCACCTGTATCTTCAAGGTTTCTGTGACGATGAACAGGTGCTTCGACTGACGTCACTCTCAAGGAATCCCACCGTACAGTTGGTGCTCAGTGAGTGTATGGCAAACGGCCGCATAACTCAGGCAGAGCTGAGCCGAGCTCTCTCACTGGACAAGAGTCTGGTCTCCTACTACGTGAGTAGTCTCGTGAAGAACGACATCCTTAGGGTGGTGCGGGTCTTTGGAAGAGAGCGCCCACTGATTCTCAGTGACTGGGCAAGAGTCTCCCTCTCCAGTTTCGGCCTGCTGGTACAATAGTTGAAGTACCTCTACCTTTATCTTTCATCAATTGT
>JAEORS010000251.1:0-3375 GCA_016840795.1 Candidatus Thorarchaeota archaeon
CGGACTCGATTCCCCCCTCTTTGGTGAGAAAGGCTGGTAGACCGCTCAGATTCGGGTTGACAAGTCTGTTGATTCTTCTCTCCGAGATATTGGCCAGCTCTGAGATGGCAACCCCCAAGAAATCCATGGCAATAGCAACAGGCTGTCCATGAAAGTTGCCACCTGAGATGACTTCTTCTTCCTCGGGAAACACCAGAGGGTTATCGGTAGCGGAGTTGATCTCTGTTTCAAGGACTTCACGTACATAGCGAATCGCATCAAGGGAAGCCCCCAGAACTTGAGGGATGCATCTCAGAGAATATGCGTCTTGGACCTTCCCACAATCTGCATGAGACTGGTTGATCTCACTGTCCCTTAGAATCTCCATCATCGCCAATGCCACGTCGGTCTGTCCTTCATGTCGACGTACCCTGTGGATTCTCTCGTCCATTGCGGCGCGGGTTCCACGAAGAGCCTCCAGACTCATCGCAGCAGCAACGCAGGCATCCTTCATCAAGGCTAGTGCATCATGGACGCAGATTGATCCCAAGGCACACATTGGCTGGGTGCCGTTGATGAGTGCAACTCCCTCCTTGGCCTGTAGAATGATCGGGGACACTCCGCCCCTGCGCATGGCCTCGGCTCCATCGAGTCGCTCGTCCTCAAAGTAAGCTTCGCCCTCCCCAATGAGGACAAGAGCCATGTGAGCGAGTGGTGCAAGGTCACCACTTGAGCCCACCGATCCCTGTTGTGGAACAACTGGTGTGACACCTGCATTCAGCATGTCAATGAGGACCTCAATGACATCCAACCGAACCCCAGAGAACCCCTTTGCAAGAGCATTCGCTCTAAGAAGCATCATGCCCCTGACAATCTCTTCATCGAACGGAGGCCCGATTCCTGCGGAGTGACTACGGATGAGGTTGACCTGAAGCTGCGCCAAATCCCTTTTGCCAATCGACACCTCAGCGAGGTTCCCAAAACCAGTATTGACACCGTAGATTACGCGGCCCTCTTTGAGTGCCTTCTCAACGACATCACGGCTTCTCAGTATTCCGTCCAATGCAGACTCTGCAAGCTCAGCAGGTTCACGATGTCTTGAAACACGCATGACGTCATCAATGGTTAGACTGACGCCATCAATAACTACAGTCATTGATTCACCCTCGTTCATCCAATTCATGAGAAGGGAGATTCATGTCAACCCTATCGAACGGGCTCTATCGATTAGGATTGCATGTCCGATTCTAGAGCATCTAGACCCCACTTTAGTAATTACCGGACGTGGGTGCTATTTCAGTTTCTTCTTCACCAGTTCTTCCACTAGGTGGTCACTAGCGATGTAGGGAAGCGTGATATGACCTCGTCCCTCCATTGTCTCGTTCCATTGAATCGCAGTTTCTACTGCATTCTCATTTCTAGCCCAAGCTCTGCGGGCAACGCCTCCCATTACGTCCCAATCCAGGGCAGAACGGATTATGCCATCAACTCTCTCGCTACCGTCAAGAACAAGGCCGAAGCCTCCGTTGATAGCCTTGCCAGTGCCGACCCCCCCACCATTGGAGAGGACTGTGAGAGTCATGCCTCTGGCTGAGTTCCCGGCCCAGCATTGATGGGCCATATCACTGGTGACGCTACTGCCGTCACGAATATTCGCCGTTTCCCTGAATGGCGAATCTGTGCCACCTGTGTCATGATGGTCGCGACCAAGCAGTATGGGTCCAATTATGCCCTCACGTACAGCTTTGTTGAACTCCAATGCGATTTTGACTCTCCCGGAGGCGTCCGCGTATAGAATCCTGGCCTGGGAACCTACAACAAGCGCGTTCTTCTCCGCGTCCCTAATCCAGACATAGTTGTCCCGATCTTGGCCCCTCCTGCTCGGATCAATACAAGACAATGCGATGCCATCTGTCTTGGAAAGGTCCTCGTGCCTGCCCGTCAGACACACCCATCTGAAGGGCCCGTAACCGTAATCGAAACATAGTGGGCCCATGATGTCTTCCACGTATGACGGGAATATGAAACCCGCATCAGTATTCCTTCCATTTCTGGCGATATCCTTCACACCAGCATCGAAAACGGCTTTCATGAAGCTGTTTCCGTAGTCCCAGAAGTGGGTGCCGCGGCTGGTCATAGTTCGGATGAGGTTGAACTGCCTTGTGAGTGATTTGTCCACTAGAGAGCGTAACTCCTCTCTGTCGTTCTTCAGGAGTTCACGACCCTCCTCGAATGTGACCCCCTGTGGTGTGTATCCTCCGCCATACACATCGTGACAGGATGTTTGGTCTGAGGCAAGCTCCACCGATACTTTGTGATCGACGGTGTACTGCCAAAGGTCCACGACATTGCCATAGTAGCCAATTGATATTGGCTCTCTGGTCTCACGGTACTCGTCCACCCACTCAAACACCTGTCCAAGATCATCTGAGTGCTTGCTAAGCCATCCTTGACTGCTGCGCGTGTCAATTCGGCTCTTGTCAACCTCAGCAATTATCCCGATTCCACCCGCTATTTCGATTGCTTTGGCCTGCGCACCGCTCATACCACCAAGTCCCGATGTGAGAAACACCTTGCCGCCTAGATCATCGTCCTCACGAGTACCAAGATACAGTCTGCCAGCGTTCAGAAGTGTGATGTAGGTTCCATGGACGATTCCCTGTGGCCCAATATACATCCATCCTCCGGCTGTCATCTGCGCATAGTTTGTAGAACCCATAGCAGCAGCTCGATGGAATCCCTCTGGTGTGTCAAACATTCCCACCATCAGGCCGTTGGTAGAGATCACCCGCGGGGCGTTTCTGCTAGATGGGAAGATGCCGACTGGATGTCCGGAACTCACAACCAGAGTCTGTTCCGCGGTTAGCGCTTCCAGGTATCTCTTTATTAGCTGATACTGCATCCAGTTTTGACAGACCTGTCCGCTCTCCCCATAGGTGACCAACTCATACGGGTAAAGGGCAACATCAAAGTCAAGGTTATTGTCAATCATGAGCTGTAGCGCGCGAGCCTCCAAGATTCCCTTATACTCGTTCACAGGCTTGGCTCTGATAGGGCCTGGGGGACGATACCTGTATCCATAGATTCGACCATGAGTCACCAGCTCCTCCAAGAACTCGGGTGCCAAGGTTTCATGCAGCTCTTCAGGGATATATCGTAGAGCATTTTTGAGAGAAGTGACCGTAGCACTATGGGAGAGATTGAAGCCTCTACTGGGGGCTCTCCTGTATTTGGGGTCGAAAGAAGGTTCAGGTGGCAGCTCTGCCGGGAGCCTAATCGTCATAGCCTTGGTAACGTCCAATTTCACGGAATCACATCCACTGGGCGTGATTCTCAGTGGGACTTTCCTTCATAAAGAAGTCGCCATTGAAGAGGGGTAAGACGTCTAACATGAGG
>JAEORS010000252.1:0-3374 GCA_016840795.1 Candidatus Thorarchaeota archaeon
TCTTGGCAACTACATTCAAGCTACCGATATCACACCAGTGTCAGGTCGGCCAGGGTGGTACGCAGTTACATTCGTTGCCGGCACGGAAACTGGGAGTGTGGAACTGAGCATTTTCGCAAACAGGACAGACTACGCATCACAGTCAGTAGGTCTAGTTCTAACCATTAGCCCATCGGAAGAGTTCGTGTTCATGCAAACCATGGTCAGTGTAGGTTCAGCAGCTGCTGTCGCACTGATGTTGCTAGGAGCAATATGGGTCCGCATACTGCGCGTTCCCAAGCTTGTACGCAAACTGTCAGCGATGATAAGACAGCTGAGAAGAGGCAAGATACCGAAGCCGGATACGAGCGTAATGAGCAGGCACGAGATGGTAGTCGATATGTTCAACGAGGTTGCAGAGCCTGCAGGCGTGAAGCGTAGAACTGAGGGCATCAGTGCCGAAGCGGTCACAGTGGAAGTTCCAGAGATAGAAACAATGATTGTTGACCTGGCAATCCTCACTGCCATGTCTCCTGAGGAGCTCGAAGAGTTCAGGATGGCTATTTCCAAGATGAAGCTCAGTGAGCAGACAACCTTCGCAAGAGAGGTAATCCAGCAAGAGGCGGTTCAGGCCGCCCAGCAACAAGGAGTTTCTGTCGAGGAAGTCCTTGATGGTGTACTTCAGGAGAGGATGAAACGGCTAGGCGCTGATTCTGACACTGTCAAGAAGCCCCTCGCGGAAACCTATCGGATTCATGACTCAAAGGCCGAAGCAGAAGAAGCAGTGGCTGAAACTCTCAGCGATGATGAGATTCAGAAGATGAAGAAGGAGCTTCTCGATCGAGGATTACCGGAGCATGAGATAGACTCCGTCATAGGCCAAGCTCGCAAATTGCCCAAGGAGGTTGGGGAGATGCTTCTGAAGGGCTTCGCACAATCTGTCGAGATAGAGGAGGAAGAGGCAGACAAAGACTTCCTTAGCGAGAAGGAGCTTCAAGAGCTAAGAGAGCAACTCAAGAAAGACGAGGTCAGCCCTAGGGAGATTGACAACATAATAGAACAGGCGAGAGCAGTCCCTAGAACCCTCGCAATGGACCTACTTAAAGGCGTGAGGCACGAACAGGAGAAGAAGAGGAGAAAGAGAAGGCCGGCCAAGCCTGTTGAGACACTCTCCGATAAGGAACTGAGGGAACTCAAACGAAAGCTCGAAGAGAAAGGGACCCCTGAAAAAGAAATACAGACAATTATGAGAGAGGCCGAGAAAGTTCCAAGAGATGTTGCAGAGCGATTCCTAAAAGAAGCTGACAAGATGGAGCCATTTGCAGAGGAGAAAGTGGAGTTCGAGGACCGGTTGTCCGAGATGGAGGTCGAGAAACTACGAGCTGAGCTGGTGAAGAGAGGCTTACCTCCCCCAGAGATTGAGGCGATAGTATCTCAGGCGAAGAACCTGCCTAGTGCACTGGTGGATGACCTCCTCAGGAGCATCGATGCCGACAAGAAGGATTAGACTTCGCTGTCGCGTTTTGGAATGAGAAGGTGCTCCAGTTACGCCGCTGGACTTAGCGAAGAGCATAAATAGCTGAGATTTCGCGGGCCCGACCTAGATGCGACCAAACCTCCGGTCGTCGTTATCCGTAGTAGGACGTCGGTGAAAGAAATGAGAAACCCAACTGGATGGATGAGAGAAGAGTACCAAAAACTCGTCGAACAGAATTTCGACTGGAAAATCAGAGAACTACAGGGACCCAGCACACCGAAGGCAAAGGTAGATGGCAAAGAGGTCATAATGCTATGCAGCAACAACTACCTGAACCTCTCGAATCACCCGAAACTCAAGGAAGCAGCTATCGAGGCGATAAAGACTCATGGTGCAGGATCCGGATCCGTGCGTGCTATTGCAGGAACGATGGACATCCACTTGGAACTTGAGAAACGCCTGGCTAACTTCAAAGGTGCAGAAGCTGCCCTCACATATTCTGCAGGCTTCACGACTAATGAAGGGTTGATTCCCCAGCTCGTTGGTAAAGGCGACGTCATAATCTCTGACGAATTGAATCACGGTTCGATTATTGATGGTGTTAGGCTAACAAAAGCAACACGTTTTGTATACAATCATAGTGATACAGAAGATTTGGAACGAGTGTTGACTGAGGCTGAGAAGGAGAATCCAGAGAAGATACTCGTCATCACTGATGGGGTATTTAGTATGGATGGAGATATCGCCCCACTAGATGAAATCGTCAAAGTGAGCAAGCCCCACGGTGCAATGATCTATGTTGATGATGCGCATGGCGAGGCTGTTTTGGGCCGGGGAGGTCGAGGCATTGTTTCACACTTCAATCTGAGTCATCATGATGTTCATTTCGAGATGGGAACGTTTAGCAAAGCATTTGGGGTAATGGGAGGTCATGTCTCCGGTAGTAGAGACATGGTCAACTACGCTCTTAACAAGAGCCGTTCCTGGCTCCTTAGCGCTTCTCACCCACCGGCCACGGCTGCGGCTTGCATTGCAGCAATCGACGTTTTGGAAACGGAGGAGGAACATGTCAAGACTCTCTGGGACAACAGAGAGTACTTCGTAAAAGGCCTGCAGGAGATGGGCTTTGACACTGGGAACAGCCAGACACCAATCATCCCAGCGATGTGCGGAGAGAGCTCAAAGGCCGTCGAGTTGAGCAACGGGATGATGGACGAAGGCATCCTAGCACTCCCAATCGTGTTTCCAATGGTCGCTCGAGACAAGGCACGGATACGCAACATGATGAACAGTGGCTTGTCCAAAGAACAGCTAGACCTGGCACTTAGAGCCTATGAGAAGATAGGCAAGAGAATAGGTATCATTTAGGCATCATATGGACATCTGGTCCCAAGGCTTATGTCTTACTCCACCAATAGTCTAGTACATGTCTGAGTTAGAGAAAGACTCTACACTGAAGAGTGTCTTGCTCGAGGCCGCGAAATCAGGTGAGCGTCTTAGGTTCTATGGAGCTGGTATGATAATACTGGCCGAGGGCGTCGTCGCCTATGTTGGTGATGGCATCGTCGGAATCAGACATCATGACAAGGAGAAAGCAGACGAGTTCGTAGTCACGGACTGCATCACCAAGGTGCAAGTCCTGGGCGAGTACAGACATTACTAGCTGGTCATCGAGCTTGGCGCTGAACCACGTGTCCTCAAGAGCAATCAAAGGGCGCCCCACGAGTCAGAGAGCTTCGGGGCTTCACCAGCGAATCTGGGGAACACGAGAGTGAATACTGTACCCTTTGTGTGGTCCCCGGGGATTCTATCTCCTACAGTGATTTCTCCCTCAAAGGCATCCACAAGGGCCTTTACAACAGACAAGCCCAAACCAGTTCCCTGAGCACCATCCATATAGCGCTCGAAAAGATTACTC
>JAEORS010000253.1:0-3362 GCA_016840795.1 Candidatus Thorarchaeota archaeon
TGGAGTGGCACCCCGAGCGACGCGTTTCCCATGGTGGTTTTACTATGGATGACAGGCATATCCAGCTTCTGAAGGACTTGGGATTCGACGACATCGAATCTGGCAAGATGACGAATGACTACTGGAAGGAGAGAGCAGCAGACGCTCTAGCTATCACGACTCAGGACAGAGATGTCTATGGTTGTCTTGACCATGCTAGGGGCGAGGGAGTCAAGATCTACGATGTAGAGGGAACAGAATACCTTGACGTGACAGGCGGTGTAGCAGTTCGAGCGCTAGGGTTGCGGTACAAACCGTTTCTCGACTTCGAAATGAGCATCAATGATGTAGTTCATGAGTTCCCCGGTATGGACTTTGATGCCATTCCTCAGACTCTTCTTGCAGAGCGGTTGGCTCAGATCAGTCCAGGTGGGCATAAGAAACGTGTTGTCTTCACAACCTCTGGAGGTCGTGCAGTAGAGGGCTGCATGAAATCCGCTATGGACCTCTCAGGTCGACGAAGATTCGTGGCCTTCAGACCCGCCTTTCACGGTAGAACTGGGTATGCTCTTGCTCTGACTTCTACGAATTCTAAACACAAGTCTGGATTCCCCCAAGGGGTGGATGTGATTCGAGTCTTCTATCCCTACTGCTATCGATGTCCCTACGGGCAGGAGGTTGAAGACTGCAACCTAGAGTGCGTTGAAGCGCTGAGGTATGCGTTACAGGTCGAGGGTAATGACATCGCTGCCACTGTCATGGAACCCATTGGAGGCGAGGGTGGACTGATCGTGCCGCCCGCCAAGGCAGTGAAAGGAATGTATGAGGTCACGAAAGAGTGTGGTGCATTCTTCATGTCCGATGAAGTTCAAGCTGGCATGGGCCGTACGGGCAAGAGGTTCGCCGTTGAGAATCATGGCGTCGTTCCCGACCTAATCTCCATGGCGAAGGCACTGGGTGGTGGGTATCCAATGGGCGCATCTATCGGTCCTGCACCGATGTATACGGCCGGATCACGTCATTCTGAAACCTTCTCTGCAGAGCCAAAGATGTCACTGCTCTCGCTTTGGATTCTCAAACACATTGAGGACGGAGCCTTCCTGGAGAGCAACGCCGAGCGTGGCACCTACTTGAAGAAGAGACTCAACGAACTGAAGGACAAACACGAGGTTGTTGGAGATGTCAGAGGCATCGGCCTGATGGCTGGCGTGGAGTTTGTCAAGGAAAAGAAGTCCAAGGAGAAGGCGCCGAAGCTGAGAGACCGGATACTCAAGAACGCGGTACAGAAGCAGAATCTCTGGATTCTGGGAGCAGGTCAAAACGTGATAAGATTCACACCAAGCTATGTCATCACGAAAGACGATATCGATGCGGTCGTTGAGCGGCTTGACAAAGCCATCAAGGACAGCCTGTGACAAGAATCATTCTATAGTCTGGAGCCGGATCTGACTGGGATGGTACTCGTCCTTCCGCGCGGATGTGTAACTGGAGAGCGGCGACCTTATTATGTCCAGGTTGAAAGCATGAAGAGAACAGTCAACACAGACTCAGGAGAAACATCTTCATGGGCACCCCCTCCATCAACAGCAGTGATTCAGATCGGCCAATCGATAGTCAAATGGACTTCATTGAGTTTGAGGGGGACATAGATCCTGAGATATCCATCCCCAACAATTCCAAGATACTCATACTCAGCCGTGATCAGTCGTTCTTGACACATGGTCTTCACAAGTTCCCTGCTAAGTTCTTTCCCGAGTTGCCACGCTACCTCATTAGGAGGTACTCAAGAGAGGGGCAACTGGTTCTCGATCCAATGTGTGGAAGCGGGACTGTCCCCCTTGAAGCCATGTTGTCAAACAGGAACGCAGTCGGTATAGACATCGACCCGATGGCACGACTGATCACCAAGACCAAGACGACTCCGATAGATGACAATGTCCTTAGAAAGGCTCAGGAGAGAGTGATACGGGCGATAGGAGAAAGAAGGGGCAACCCCAAGCACATGCCTCATATTCCTGAGTTCAACTATAGAGATACTTGGTTTCGAGAACATGTACTCAGGGAGCTCGGTGTGATATTGGAGAGCATACTCCAAACGGGCTTCTCAGAAAGCGTAACTGACTTCCTACGTGTAGTGTTCTCATCGATTATAAGAGATGTTTCGAATGCAGACCCCCACTGCACTAGGACTGTCATTCGGAAGAATCTGGTCAAGAAGATAGAACCCGGGGACACATTAGGATGGTTTTGTACGACCCTCTCCAGACAGATTGAGGGAATGAGAGAGCTCCTTCAGTTGGGCAATCTTCAAGAGTTTGGAACAGTTCAGGTTCCCGAAGGCAACGCGATTGAAACAGGACTAGACGATGAGAGCATCACTCTTGCGGTGACCTCTCCACCATACATCAACGCCGTTGACTATCCACGAACCCATCAATTGGAAATGTACTGGCTGGGGCTGGCAGAGGAAGGCCCACTTTCAAGAATGAAAAGAAGGTACATCGGGACGGAAACTGTCTACAAGAGGGAGTATGAGCAGCTGAGAGTTTCTGGCCTTGAAACCCTTGATCCAATATTAGTGAAGATCTTTGAACAAGACCCGCGTCGTTCTTACATCACATACAAGTTCTTCGAAGATATGAAACTGCAATTTCAAGAGATGGCCCGGGTTCTGGAACCTAGTGGACGCTATTGCGTGGCTATAGGTAACAATGTGATCCGGGGAGTTGAGGTTCCTTCACATGAGGTTCTATGTGAAATCGCCGTTAGCGATGATGTAGGGTTCAAAATCGAGAAAGTCTTCTTCTCCGCACTGATTCGGCATTTCATCCGCATCCCTCGCAGAGAACGTATGCCAGGCGAGTGGATTCTCATTCTTGAGAAGACTTGACCCTCACAAACTGTCCAACGCTATCGATTACCTTCTCCATTGCCCAAAGAGAGTCGTTGACTCCTCCAGGGACCTCTAGAGCATGGTTGGCATCATCAACCACGACCGCCTCACCATTGGTTGCTTCTACAAGCCTTGCCAGAATGTTCTCATCATAATGTGGATCAGCCGAACCAATAACAAACAGCGACTCAGGCCTATGCTTCTCTATCTGTTGTGTGACTTCCTCCATCAGAAGTAATGGGGTGTGCCAAATCACCTTGTGTGCAGATGACTTGGGGTATGAGTCCAGAATGTGGCCTATGGCAATGGTCCCCAATGACTTGCCTACCAGAATCTCAAGACGCAACTCGACTTCATTGAGTACTGTTTCGTAAGCAGATTCTACATCGTCATACAGCCATCTGAATTGCTCATCACGCTCAAGTGACTCGAAATCTGGATTGTTGAAGTACTGGTAGTCGACGCTCAGTACGTTGATTCCATTGTGAAG
>JAEORS010000036.1:0-12577 GCA_016840795.1 Candidatus Thorarchaeota archaeon
CCGACTCAAACTCACGTACAATAGAGTGCTTCGTGAACCAGACTGGTACAGGGGCAACTGGTATCGGTTTCTCCAATAGTAGGTTCATCATTTGATCATGGTCGCCCTTCCGCGACGCATCAACGAGCTGCTCAGTCAGAATCTTGAGTAGGTCATAAGCTCTCCTGTCGAAACTTGATGCAACATTCCTGCCTGTGTCGGTGGGGTCGATTATGAAGATGTGGTCGTCCCTAAACCCAGGGTCCTGTTTCAGTGTCGGAAGACTTCTCTCAAGAGGGTCAACTGGGTCCGAATCGAGTCGCAAAATCACTTCCAACGCCGCATCAAAGCTCCCGGTGAAAATGATTAGCAGCTCAAGAGCGTATCCCGTGAATCCCATCCGTCCAACTGCGCAGGTGTCACCGTATGTGTGACTGGTCCTGACAAAAGACTTGAGTATTCGCACATCCTCTCTAAGAGATTCGCTCAGATGGTTCACCACGTACTCAGTATGATGGATAGTCCTGTCCATCGCTGTTATTGGACCGTTCTGCGCAAGCTCGTCGTATGATAGGTGAAAGCAAGCCACGATATCCACGTCGAACCCTGCCATCTTTAGTGAGAGGTAGGGGTGCTGTGAGAATGTCTTCTGCACAGACTGCACATCGAGATTGGCAACTGCCGGAATGAACCACTTGTCAATCATGCTCTCCATTAGCGCGTCAATCGCACTGTGTCTGTTTCGGGCATCCAAGTCCAAACTCCCTCTGTAGTGCTCCTTGTCCAAGGCCACGAAAAGGTCTATGTCTGATGCCCCTCTCAGCTGGGTCTGTTTCTTCCCTGTCGAACCTTGGGGAGCGATGAATGAGTATTGGAATGCGCTCGACCCACTGTGATTTTCAAGCGCCTCTTTCAATGCTTCAATGACCGATGCCTGTTTCTTGATCTCATCCTCAGTTGGAGTTAGCTGAGCTAGCACAGATGCTCTTACTTCACTTGGGAGAATCCTGCTCACTTCCGATACCCATTCAGAGGAACCTAGCTGCCTGCTTTGAATCTTCGCTTCCACTCTCCTTTAAAGAGAGAAGCACAGTTGACTGATGACCATCGATATGTCCACTGTAAGACTTTGAGGTCCTTGCTATGTCCAGAATTGTGCCAATTGCGATATCCATCATCCGTTGTGACGATAAGTTCCTGTTCTTGAAGCGAAGGAACCCTCCTTATGAGAATCTATGGAGTATGATCGGCGGCAAGATTGGCATTGGTGAGCACATTGTGGACGCTGCTAAACGAGAGATTATGGAAGAAACAGGCACTCAGAAGGTGGACAGCTACGAGTACCGAGGCATGGTTTCTGAGAGACTCGTCTTGGCTGACAATGCACTATCGGCACACTTCCTCATCTTTGTCGGCTCGGCGGAGATTAGTGACTATCGAGAGAATCACCGAGAAGGAGAGTTGGCACTCTTCTCTCTTGACGAGGTAAGCAATATGCGGGAGCATTTCCTACCCTCTGATCTCCGAATGTTCAGCAGTTTCAGAACGAAGAGTGATTCATTGCATCTTTACGAAGCCGAGCTCGTACATGAGGATGGCAGGTATACGTTGAGATACTATAGGAAGGCTGGAGATTGAGAATCGGAGAAATCGAAGTAGTTCCCATCGCATCTGAGAGTCTTGGCGTAAGGTCTCTCTGCACGGCAATCTCCACTCCTGATGTAAGGCTCTTGCTGGACCCCTCTGCCGCCTTGGCCATGCGTGAGGGAAGAGAGCCACATCCTCTGGAGTATCGAATGCTAATCGAAATTCTAGAGAGGATTCTCATGGAAGCGCGACAGGCCGATGTCCTTTCCGTTTCGCACTATCACTATGACCATGTTCGTCCCGGTTTCACCAACCTCCGCTACAACATGAGTTCACGTGACGAACTACAGCGCATGTTCCAAGACAAGATTGTCTTTGCAAAGGACAACAGGGAGGATGTGAATGCTTCTCAGAGACGCAGGGGTTTCTTCTTTGAGAAAGATGTGAGTGAGGTCGCGGAGGAGATTAGGTGGGTTGACGGCCAATCGTATACCTTTGGCGAAACGACTGTCTGTCATTCGCATGCCCTTCCTCATGGTCCAGTAGACACAAATCTTGGATACATCATTGCCACGAAGATTGAACATGCGGGGAGTCGAGTGGTGTTTGCTCCAGATGTTCAAGGGCCAGTGGTCAAAGACACGCTTTCATGGATTCTCTCCTGTGACCCCGATGCAGTCGTTGTTGGCGGCCCGCCAGTCTACCTGAAACGGTTCGAGGATGCCCACAGGCATGCCGCGCTCGCCTCTCTCCTGGAACTCGCCGTGCGCATACCGCTCTTGGTAGTAGACCACCACCTGATGCGATCAAAGATTTGGAGGGAATGGCTGCACCCGGTCACAGAGGCGGCGTCTGAGGTTGAGAACAGGGTGATGACGATGGCCGGCGTGGCTGGTTTGGAGCCATACTGTATGGAGAGCATCCGAGAAGACCTCTACTCAATGTATCCTCCAAGCCCAGAATTCATGAACTGGGTGAATGCTACTGAGAAGTACAAAGTAGGCAATCCACCTCCCATAGTTCCGCCCGATGGTCCTGATGATGGCACCCCGAACAAGTGAGGACATCATAGACATCTTTTAGGGGGGGTTGTTGACTTGGGAGATGGAACAAGGGATATTCTGGACGTTATGATCAGCTGCAAACAGGAATGATCAACGACGCCCCGACAGTAGGAAGAGTCGGTGAAGCTTGTGAGCAAGAAGACACAGAAGAAACGGAAGCCTCGGGTGAGCGGCGCTACGCGCACCCTGCTCAAACGCTTCAAGGATGCAGTGAAAGAAGCTGATGAGCATCTCGAGAATGAGGAGTTCCAACAAGCTATGGCTCTATACTATGATGCCAGCCAGTCTGCCGACGAAATGTGTGAGCGTTTCTTGACTCTTCTCATGAAGACTGCTCCAAGTCCCGACTATCGGACACTTCTGATGGAAATACTCAGCTGGCGGTTGAGATATCTGACAGCACAATACGACTATCACCTTGCAGTTGCTCAGACTCTGACCGGGCTTCCAAGGGAGGAATGGATTGCTCGGTTGGAAACCCTACTTGTACTGTCACAGACTTGGGTCGGCAAGCTACTCCCAATTCTTCAAGAGGTGGCTGATCCAAGACTGGTGAAGAGGATTAGGGAGCTATTGGTCGATTGGGTCTCGGGGATAAGGAGTCTAGTGGCAAAACTGAAAAGTTGGGGCATGGCCAGCGCTCAGGCATCAAGGGTGCTTGAATGGGCAATCGACAACGGAATTGACTAGGAAGAATCACTTCTCTTCCTTTGCCTTCCCCTCTGTGTACCCAATCGCCACTTCCGTATCAGCAAGTTGATGGTGGCTGTCGATATAGCACACAAGATAGTGGTCTTCGTGCTTGACAATCACGGCCACAGGGAAGCGTTTCACACCCTTCAACGCCTTGGATGGAATCTCCCAGAAGATCGTTTCCTTACAGGCAGGGCACTGCAACCACTTTAGGCCATCAGTCATAGAACCACCAAAACCTTGGGGTCGGCAGTCTGGGAATCTCGGCAATCGCACTAAAAACGTTTTCCAGTCGGAATTCCCGAGAATTGTTGCATGGCTGCCCCTATGACCTCGGATGTTATCATCCAAATGTGACGTACTCCGGCTATTCATCAAGTTCGAGGTCCCACGCGCCCGGATCCTCAAGGTCACGGCTCATTATCGGGCCTTTCCTTTCTGCAAGGGCTTCTATGTCATAGCGGTCTGCATCGACTACTAGCTCCTCTGACTCCATGTCAAGATAGGCCGGGATCAACCCCTCTTCAATTCCTTTCTTGACCAGCTTGACAATGCTGAGCCACCTCATGCCGGTGCTCTCCATCAGACTGGCGATTGTCACTGCAGCCTCAGACTCCAAAGATGTGCGGATGAATCCTGTGAGGATTAGATACAGATAGGTCATCGCTCTTCTGACCGAGTCAGAGTCCAAAGCCTTCTCGAGTACCTCCTCTATATACAGGTCCGCATCACCAAAACGGTATTCAATCAACATCAATGCGAAGATGACTAGCTCCTTTGATTCCTCTCCTGCGACTTCAGCGGCCGCATTGGCGAGCCTCTTGGCCAGGTCAAGGTCCCCTCCCGTTATGGCACAAAGAGAGCCATCTACAAAGTACGAGGGGTCCTTCTCTTTCTCGGCAGCCATGATATATGCCTCTGAGGCGATTTGGCAATCAATCTCAAACCTGTCATGGTGACCCTGCTTCATCCAAGCGAAGCCCCCGTCAAGCATTGCTTGTGCTGCCCTTGAATACTCATGTACTAACATTGCGTGTTCGTACGCTCTTTCATAGCAGCCAGCTGCTCTTGCAAATGATTCCCATCTTTTCCAGCAATCAGCTGCAGCTTGAAAGAGATCTGTGGCCTCCTTATTCATGCCCTTCGAGGCCTTCTCTGCGGCCAACTTCTCTTGCTCTTCGCAGTTTGACTTCCGCATCTCGGGTAAGTCTCCCTATTAGCCAAATGGCCCCTACAGTGGCCCACTACTAAATCTTTGTTCTGCACAGCCGAGAAGCTGTGGAATCCCGTATTCGGTCCAAACTAACGAATTGCTCCGTCTTTCATATTAAGCACACGTTGCGCAAATTTAGTCAGGCTTTCGTTGTGTGTCACGAGTACCACCGTCATTCCCTTGCTCTTGGCAAGGTCAGAGATGTACTTCATGATGGTCTCTCCGATCTTGGAATCTAGGTTGCCTGTGGGTTCGTCGCAAAAGAGGATAGGTGGCCGATTCACCAATGCTCTGGCAATCGCAACTCTCTGCTGTTCTCCGCCAGACATCTGACGTGGGAAGTGATCGCGTCTCTCCAACATGTCTACTTCTCGCAAGACCTCTAAGGTCATCTGTTCTTGCTTCTCCTTTGTGATTTCTTCACTAGGCCAGAGGACCGCCTCGACATTCTCGTAAGCTGTAAGGTCCTCGATGAGCAGAAACGCCTGGAACACGAAACCAATCTTCTGTGCTCTAAGCTTCGGGAGATCTCGCTCACCAATGAGTGTGACATCAACAGCATCCAGAAGGACCCTGCCTGAAGTTGGCTGTTCAAGACCTGCCATGACATGTAGGAGCGTTGACTTGCCGCAGCCAGAGGGTCCTACAACTGCGACGAACTCCCCTTGGTCAATGTCCAAGTTGATGTGTCGTAGGGCTGCAACAGTCTTCTTACCACGTCCGTATTCCTTGTTGACGTCTTCCAGTTGGATTATCGATTTTGCCATCTCTCACTCCTCCCTAAGCGCCCTCATCGGGGCAATCAACATGGCTCTGCGTTGTGCCAGGAAGAGCCCTGGAAGCTGCAGCACGACAATCACGAACAGGGTGACGAATAGGTCTCCGGCAGGAACGGCCAGTAGACCCTGTAGCGCTGTAAATAGCCCGACATCGAATGCAGGCTGGAAGTATGCAACCAGGCCCAGTAACTCTACGCTTACCTGAAACACAATCAGAAATGCTGTAAGGGACACCAACACGACTTCACCAATGAGGACAAGAAGAATATCTGCATTTGTCCAAGATACACACTTGAGAATCGCGATGTCCTTCGCTCTGGACTGGGATATAAGTATGGCATACAGAGTTGCCAACACGAATGCCGCGAATACCCAGAGCAACCACTCTCCAGGGCTCGCAAGTCCGCGTGAGACCATAACAATGAGAAATGCATAGATCACTATGAATGTGAAGACGCGTCTCCTAGCACGGAAAGCGAATTTGATACTCTTGAAAAGAACTCTCAGATTCAAAGGTGCAAAACCTCCTGTGTGTAGGGGCCTGTTTGAAATCTTCCTCGTCTATTGCATTAATGTGTGTTTCTTGTACAATGGGGCGAATCTGCTCAGAGGGGTATTCATGCTTCGATTGTCTTCCCTTTCACTTGCTGTTTCCAGACGCCTCTGACGCCGACAACGGACTGCCTTCAGCTGGCCAGAGTTCGCGGCGTAGCAGGTCACGTATCGCTACTCGTATGGCCTCACTTCGAGACGGATACATGCCTAGCTCCACTAGTCTGTCAACACCGTTAACGTAAATCTCACTCATCTTCACCGTGATGAGACGCATGCTTTCAAGTCCTCCCGGCAGGTACGACCCGGGTAACACTTGTTATAACACCTTCTAGTTCACATTGCCCTTTTTCGAGATGGGCGCCATCCAAATCAGTCCAAGAAAGTCCGTTTTGGCCATTCAATGCGATAAAAGCCTAAATACGGACAAGACCCAACCTCATCTTGAACCCAAACAAGAGGCCAGAGGTGGGTCTGTCACCCAACACAAACCCGTTTCAGCTGCCTCATCAAACCAGTATTGTGTGTGCGAGGGACCGATGTGATTAGGTCGTCAGAATTTGACTTCATGAGAAAAGTCGTCATGATTGGCGCTGGCGGCAGCGGCAAGACGGCTCTTGTGAATCGGTTTCTCACACAGAAGTTCTCTGAACAGTACATAGTGACGATCGGCTCACAGTTTGCTGTAAAGACCGTCGCAGTTCCAGATGCGAATGGTCGTGATGTGATAGTGAAGCTCTTGGTATGGGACTTGGCCGGGCAGCAACGTTTTGACTTCATCAGGGGGAGCTACTACAGAGGTTCCAAGGGAGCACTTCTTGTGTTCGACACAACTAGGAAGTCAACCTACCTAGAACTTCCGAAGTGGATTGAGGAAACAGAGAATGCGTTGGGCGAACGAATCCCCATCATTCTTCTGGCCAACAAGGTGGACCTGTTTCATGAACGAGTCATAACTCCTGAGATGGGCAGAGGGTTTGCGGAGCAGTACAATCTCGTTGCATACCTCGAAACAAGTGCTTTATCGGGGCAGAATGTCGAGGAGGCATTCCAACTGCTTGCGAAGTGGAGCATCTAGTTGTGCCTCATGGCTGGTGCATTGACCGAAACTACTATACACACTTCCAACTCCCCTAGACCATTCCTTACAAGCAGATTGACGTGAGTTCCATGACAAGCAATGAACTTGACCTTGGACTTCTTGAAGAACTATGCAACGCATTTGGCCCGAGCGGTCATGAACATGAGGCGCAGAAGATTGCTCGTGACTATGGGGAGAAGTATGCTGACGAAGTGCTCTACGACCGTATGGGATCCGTCGTCTTCCGGAAGGGCGACAAGGGCCCCAAGATCATGCTAGCTGGACACGCTGATGAGATTGGTTTCGTTATCACTAAGATTGAGAAGAGTGGCTTCTTGAGATTTCATCAGCTTGGAGGATGGTGGGACCAGACGCTGCTCACGCAGGAGGTTGTCATCAAACCCTCAAAGAAAGCCGATAAGGTCATCGGAATCATCGGTGCGCCACCACCCCACGTCCTCACCCCTGAGGAGAGGAACAAGGTTGTCACCAAAGACAAAATGTTCATAGACATTGGATGCCATTCCGCAAAGGAAGTCAAAGAACTGGGCATACGTGTTGGAGACCCTGCTGTGCCCAACGCAAAGTTCAGGACAATGCAACGCACCTTTAAACAGAAAAGGGATGAAGATGACAAGGACGCTGAAGAAGAGATTAGGGACGCAACCATTGCGGTCGCGAAGGCTTTTGACGACCGCATAGGTGTCTTTATGGCTCTCGAGGTCTTGCGCCGGCTTTCGGAGGAAGGCATATCTCACCCAAACATCGTCTATGCTGTATCGACGACTCAGGAAGAGGTCGGCCTCAGAGGGGCCAGAACGTCGGCACAGATGCTCCTTCCTGATATTGGATTCGCTCTGGATGTTGATGTTTCTGGTGACGTACCTGGTGTCGAAGGGCTACCCCAGAAGATGGGGGAAGGAGTTGCTATCTCCGCGGGAGATGGATCAATGATCCCAAATCCCCGGTTCCGACAGTTCGTTCTTAATATCGCTGAGGAGAAAGGAATCAAGCATCAACCTGCCTTTCTGAAGTTTGGAGGCACAGATGCAGGAGTAATACACATCACTGGCATGGGCGCCCCATCTCTCTTCATCGGAGTGCCCACCCGCCACATTCATTCTCATCATGGCATGCTTGATTTGTATGATGTTGAGAATGCAGTTCAACTGCTAGTTGAAGTCATCCAGCGCCTGGATGAGAAGACTGTCAAGAGCTTCACTGAGCTATAGCTTTTGGATGGACGAAGCTGTCTGGTCTAGCCTTTGCCGGACCAGTTGCACCATCTTTGCGGCAGGGAACTACCTCTCTCTCTTGCCTTCAATGAACTCGTCTACTCGTTTCCGTGCCTCAAAGTCATCAATCTGGTAGCGAGGATGCTTGAAGCTGTATGAGCTAATGCTTGACAACTCACCACCAACTCCACGGTCGAGTGCAATCTTGACCGCACGAGCAACATCGATAATGACTCCGGCGCTATTGGGTGAGTCCTGAACCGATAGCTTCAGGCTCAAGTCAATCGGTAGATCACCAAAGGCCTTGGAGCGCATGTTGATGTAGCAGACCTTATTATCCTCAAGGAATGGTACGTAGTCACTTGGTCCTATCTTCGTCGGAAGTTCGTATTCTACACAGCTTGTGACCGCCTCCGTCTTGCTGATTCTCTTGGATTGGAGCCGATTTTCAACCTGCATGTTCTCAAAGTCAGTGTTCCCGCCTATGTTCAACTGGTAGGTATTCTGTAGGATCAGTCCTCTCTTATCGAAGAGCTGAGCAAGAATTCGATGGAGTATTGTCGCACCCAACTGACTCTTGATGTCGTCACCAGCGCAAGGGATTCCCTTGGCAGCGAAGCCCTTCGCAATTGGGTCTTCTGGGTCAGAAACTATGAACTCCGGGATTGCGTTGATGAACCCGACCTCCGCTTCAAGAGCGGCTTCAGCGTACATTCTAGAACTCTCTGCACTCCCCACCGGAAGATAGCTGACCAGCATGTCAGCCTTTGCCTTCTTCAGTTCTTCAACTATGTCTACCGCCTCAATCTCACTCTCATCATAGGCGAAAAATGATTCTCTCATATGTGGTGCCACACCATCAGAAATCGGCCCTGGGAGCACTTTCACTCCTGTCTTCGGAACATCTGGGAAGAATTTCCAGCAGCAGTTAGGTTCTACCCAGATCGCATCTGCTATATCAAGCCCAATCTTCTTCCTATTCGCCTCAAATGCTGCAACGAACTTCAAGTCCTTGGGAAAATAGCCACCAAAATCAACATGCATGAGTCCTGGTACTTCATCCTCTGTCTTCGCATCCTTATAGTAATGCACTCCCTGAACTAGGGCGGATGCACAATTGCCAAGACCAGCAACTGCAACACGTACGTCTCCCATAAGGATATCACCATCCCTCAGGTATTCTATGACGGTAGAATAGTGTAGTCTTTTAAGATTATCGAGTTAGCCGTTCCCCGAAACTTAGACAAGCCCAGGCATCACAGTCCGGGACTGATGTTCGGTTCCTGCTTCGTAGAGGTCTGCTCGGTGATTCTCCCTGCACAACTTGATTCTCTGTTCAAGTCCCCAGTTGTAGGCAAAACGAACGACTCCTGCATGTTGTAGAAGAGAGTTCTTCTGATGGTTGTTGGGATCTAGCTCGTATCGGTAGGCCTTGCGGACCAACATGAGAATCAAGGTGTTGTCTTGATGCGGGGATAAAAGGACATACAAACTTGAGGTGGTATCGGAGAGAGGAACTTGATGAATGCCCAAGACCGTCTAGAATCTCTGCGGCTGTTACATGCCTTCGCTTTCTTCTGGCTCTACTGCATCATCATCACGGGCTTGGTACTCTGAATATAGCAGTCTCTTGGCTGACTCAACAGTCTTCGGTCCAATTCCTGGCAGCTTGGTCCATTCGTCAGTTCGGGTCACTATCTCTAGTGGAGATCCAAACTCCTTCAACAGACTACGGGCTCTTACAACATTGATGCGAGGGAATCCTGCCACGAAGAACTCCTGTTCATCGTAGACTGTGTCCAACCCCTTTCTGGTTCTGATCACTGGAAGTCGTTTCTCTCTGTCCCTCGCTTCGTCACTTTCCCCAAATAGAACGTTGAAGAGCAGTCCCGCCGAATGCAATGCATTGAATCCGGAGATTATTTCAACACCACTGTCCCTTACAGTTCCAATCAACGCGTCCAGAGAGTTTGGATGAATCCAACTGACCCTCTCCATCGTGATCACATATGGCTTACCCTTGGATGGCTTTGTCTTGAAGGGAATGTGTACACACCCCTTCAGTGGGTCTCGCCTGATGGCCAGTATGTTTTCTATCAGCAGGCAAGGTTTCTCGTATTCTAGAAGCGCCTCCATCTGTTTGGTGAAACGAGGCACGCCTGCGGCACTCCCCTTTAGAGTATTGACAAGGTCCGATACCGTCTTCCTCTCGATGGCAACACCTTCCGGACCAAGAATGTCTCCTATGGGTATCTTCTGAATTGTGTACTTGATGTTCTCTTTGTCCATCATTGACATCAGATGCTTTACGGCATTCTGTCGCTTGCCACCCGTTTCGTGAACGTCAATGACCACCTCTGGCACATTACCAAACAAGTCCATTTGCATAAGAACACCTCTCAGAAAAGAGTCATGACTGCCGCCATGGAAACCTCACGTGCCACGTTCGCATCATCTGCCGAGCCGAGGACTACTACATCATTCTCCTCCGGTCTCAGGCTGTCCAAGATTAGCAGAGTTTCACTCTCATATTCAGTCAGGGGATAGAAATCGCCTGGGGGCATAACCAGGATACCGTCTTTCATCACTAGTGATGTTGCACCGGCTTTTCCGTAGCCAGCCTGGATTATCGCCTCGTCGCGCTGTCTGATCCCATCCTTCACCTTGTCGCCCTTCTGGCTCACTAGGTTTCCGTAGGCAACTTTGTGCATGACAAGCTCAGGAACGTCAAGAAACAGTCCCAGAGGAACGTCTCGTGAGATATTGTCAAACAATGCACGTCCCCTTGAGGTGAGTCTTTGACCTTGCTTCCCTTCAGGCGCAATGTAGTCGGCTTCCGTGAGTCTCTTGAGAAGTGTTCGGGCACTACCTTCTCCCACTGACAAGTTCTCACAGAGCTCATATCGTCCCAAGGGCTGTTCTCGACCAATCATTACAAGTGCTACCGCTGCATGGTGCGGCCTGAAAGCGGGGGCCACTTTGCCTCCAGCGGCTCCGGCGAGCTGAATGAACTCATCCTTCCATGACAACCGATTCTACGCTCCACATTCTTCTCCATGGTCCGTCTTTTTACTCTTCGCTCAGATAACCGATGCCTGAGGTAGGCCTCCAAATAGAGAATCTGAATTGGGTCTTTATGGTGGTGTCAAGATTCGGAATGACTGCTCCGAAGATTATTGTGTTCGAAACCACGTGAACGACCATGAATGGTAGACCACTCATTAATGCAACCCAGTATGGAAGACCAAAGGCGATGGCAAAACCATAGTTCGTCAGAAGGTCGAAGAAGAAAGTCAGGAACAGTCCTGTCCCTGCAAGTTGCCATCTTTTTGCAATCTTCGTTCTCTCCGATGGATTACTTGACCCCATCATAGCACCTGCTGCAACCACATACAACCACGCGATTATTTGGGCAGCCAAGATCTCAGGAACAGCGAAACCCCATGGATTCACAAAGCCAAAGACTACCGACATTATGAGTGCACAAGGGGCCCCAATTGTCCAGCCAAACGTGTATGCAGTCACGAAGAGTATGGTTGAACCTAGTTCCACATTTGGAATCATTACGAGTGTGTAGTTGCCAACCAGTGCCAATGCCGTCATTAGTGCTATGATGGAAACACGTCTGCTTGTATCAATGTGAAGAGCTTCGTCTGTTTCCATTGTTTCACCTTCGCATATTCCATTATCTTCTCCGGAGGACAACTGCGATGACAACTACGAGGACTCCCCCAGCTGCTAGGACCGATGCTGCCAACCAGAACTCGAAGTCTATTGGAGGCGAAATGGAACTGAGTTCCAGTACCAGTAGGTATGGTGTACCAAAGGAATAGCTAGTGTTAGCTTTCACGAGAACACCCGTTTCAACATCGTAAGCCAGTCTAGTCAACTGAGGCTCCCCAAACAGTGGCGGATCCTGAACATAGTCAAAGACGATACAATCGTATTCCACTTCTCCAGCTACCACTTGTTCATAGCTGGACGTCATGGTGCCATTCATGTAGTTGCCTGATACCCTCGCAGCCGCGGCAAAGGCGGTACTATTTAGTACGTTGAGATTGGTTTCTCCTATCTTCACGACAAAACCTGGTAGCCAGGGGTCAAACAGCGACCATACGCTGAGGGTCAAGTCCATTGCAATTTCCGTATCATTAGACGACCATGTCTTGTTACCTAGCGTAAGTGTTCCTTCGATATCTTCTTCGACACCAGTGATCTTGAAAACCATCTCGCTTCCATTCTCAGCCAGCCACGCACCGGTTCCTGACCAGTAGAGGGCAAACGCATCGTTAGAGCTGTTCAGTACAGTCCAAGTAATAGTCGTGTTTCCTGATGATTTGGGCACTAGAACCGAGTTGTAGTCGGTTGGAGTCGCAGCCACTGATGCTGACAAG
>JAEORS010000254.1:0-3346 GCA_016840795.1 Candidatus Thorarchaeota archaeon
AGGAAGATAGCCACCGTCTTTCTTGGCATCCGCTCGTGCGTTATCTCGCACGCGATGTAAGGGTCGTCTGATGTCGGATCACAACGCCCGTAGTATTTCGTGATGCGGTACAGATACGCTAGAAACACGGCAATCAAACAGCCGCCGAAGACGAACACTTCTGCAGCATCAAGACTGGTCGGGAGGGCGGCGTTTGTTAGGGCGAAGACATAGACCATCAACATTGAGAGTCCGACCGACAGGCTGATGACAGAGCCCATGCTGAGCATGTCCGATCCGACCCACATTATTGCATCTGGCAGTCGAAAGTTGCCCTGTGCATCCTTGGGTAGCGCAAGCGTATACACTGAGAATACCATGGAGTTGATGAAAATGGTAGCAAGGGCAAGAACCCAGGCCATCTCAAACTCCCCGGCTAAGAGGAGGAATGTTATGATTGACAATTCGGGAATCGTGCTGGCTAGACTTGCATAGATACCTGAAACATAGTCAGTCATGTTCAGGTTGTGTGAGATACCCTCGACCGACAGCACGAAAGCTTCGGCGGATCCAGCAATTATCATCACTCCGCCGACAAGCTCGACTCCTGCCACCACATCATGTGGGAAGTGAAATCCTAGTGCCTCAAGGGTCATCAGACCCACGAGAGAGACAAAACCCACGATGTAAGCGAGCTGCCAGAGGTGAAGTTTCAAGGGAGTTCCTCCGTGGACCAAGCACATACAAGCCTGAATTTAACCTTCACGCATAAGATACGAACCTAGCGAGGAAATGCCATGGTTGGGTTAGCTACTCATCCAATACACCCTTAATCATACCGGCGGCAGTTCTTCCCAAGACCGTCACCACAATCTGAACCAGCAATGCCAGCAAAAAGATGCCCAACGACAACGTGATTCCGAAGAAGCTGAGTGAGGTCGCTGCAAGACTCGCGAAGTAGTACTTGTAGACCAGATAGTAACCGTAGATTCCCATGATGAGAATCAGGCCTGTTGCCAAGCCATACAAGACTACGACCGTCTTCACCCTAGACTTGCTTAGGTCAACTGACCCAATGTCATCGCTGACAACCGCGCTGGTTACCCTGCGGTTGAATCTGACGAAGAAGCCTATCGCGCCTAGAAAGAAGAACAGAGTGATTGTTGCTCCTGCGAGTAGCAGCAATATCATTACATCGAGCTCAAGGGTCTGAATCCATCCTTGGTCTCTGAGAATGAATGCTACGCCAGAGCCTAATAGCATGATTGCGGAAACAATCTCCGCGACGAAAGTGAATGTTGCAATTCCTCTGAATAGAGAGCCTACATCCATTGGTTCTGAGGCATTTTCTTTGGTCATCTACACACCTCTACTTTCGCAACTGACAGTTTCAAGGTTGCAGGCTACGCAGAAAGGCTTGTCGGTCCACTAGTGGGAAACCGACACCACTGATGAGTAACGCTCAATAGGGACTCGATTGCCAGTAATGGTAGCTGAGGGAGATGACAAACTATCTACATGATATACCCCCAGGACCGGACCCCCCGGGCGAAATCTATGTCGTCGTTGAGCTCACTCGAGCAAGCAAGAACAAGTACGAGTACGATGCAAAACACAACATCTTCAGGCTTGACAGGGTTCTATACACCTTCGCCCCCTTTGACTACGGTTTCATTCCCCAGACTCTTGACCATGATGGTGACCCACTCGATGTTGTACTTTTGATCAACCAGCCTACTTTCACGTCGTGCCTTGTTCACGCACGTCCGATTGGAATCATGGAGATGGACGACATGGGCAAGATCGACGACAAGATTATTGCTGTACCAGTGGGTGATCCATACTATCGTGATCTCAAGACTATCTTGGACCTTCCACGTAGTCAGATGGAAGAATTGACTCAGTTCTATGCCACCTACAAGATACAAGAAGGTGGAGCCACTGAAATCAAGAGATTTCAAGAACTGAGTGATGCATACCTAACCATCAACCGCTGCATAGAAGATTACAAGAAGCGGATGCACTAGGAATGCATTTCACCACCAAAACCATCTAAAGCCAATCGATGTCCACCATGTTTGAACCTACACCTGTGAGATGCTGCTAATGACAGATAAACTGCGATGTGAGGCCATCATTTTCGATTTTGATGGAACACTTGCAGACAGCATGCCGTTTCTGGAGTCAATAGGCGTTCTGGTTATGATGGGATTCCACGGGGTATCGAAGGACGAAGCTGCTTCCCGCTACAAGATGACCACTGGTCTTCCATATGAGCATCAGATTAAACTAAACTTCCCAGACCACGAGCAGAATGAGGCCGCCATAGAAGAATTCGAGCGAATGAAGATCGAGAGGATATTCAATCAAGAACTCTTCCCAGACGCAAGAGAGGTCCTCGCGGAAGTCAGGCGGCGTGGATTCTCTGTCTTTGTGTCTTCTTCGACATTCAAGCCAACCATCACGGAATACTTCAGGCGCCTTGGACTACTCGACTCCTTTGACGGGATATTGGGTTACAGACCCGGGTTCGAAAAGGGAGCAGACCATTTCAAGCATGTTGCGAAGGAGTACGGCATTCCTCTGGAAGACATTGTCTTCATAGGAGATTCCTTGAAGGACTATGAACGGTCAAAGGGGTTCTGTCGCTTCATAGCACTAGAAGGAATGTTCACCGAGGCGGACTTCAGACAAGCGGGACACAACGGTCACGTGGTCAGCAGTCTGAAAGATGTGCCTAAGATCGTTGAGAAGAAGTAATCAACTGTCCGTTTCGACAGTCGCTCCTATTTTTGCTTCAGGAGCCTTGCTCATCCGCTGCAGAGCCTCTTGCACATGGTCTACCATTTCAGATGGCACAGTGACAAGATTCTCCGATGGAAGTGCCTCCAGAATGTAGAGTATCTTCTCCAGACTGTTCTTCTTCATTTGCCTGCATATTGCTCTGTCATACAGAGGGATAATCGTCTTGTCAGGATGAGCCGCCTGGAGCTGCTGGATCAAGCCAAGCTCGGTTCCGATGATGAACTTCTTTTGAGGTGATTCGGCCACTATGCGTACCATCGAGCCCGTCGACCCGACTATGTCTGCCGCGTCCTGAACCTCAGACGGACACTCTGGATGCACTATGATGGTGGCATCAGGATGCTCTTCTCGCATCAGCTTAACTTGAGCGATGTCAAACTGCTGATGAACATAGCAATGACCCCTTGACTCTATGTCCACGATTTCGACTCCGGTCTGCTTGCGCACGTAGTCTGCGAGATTCTTATCAGGTCCGAAGATAACGGTATCTGCACTAAGTCGAGATATGACTTCGACTGCGTTACCTGAGGTGCATATTACGTCGCTCTCAGACTTCGTTTCC
>JAEORS010000255.1:0-3339 GCA_016840795.1 Candidatus Thorarchaeota archaeon
CTGCCGAGAGGAGTTCTCCATCCTTCTTTGCCTTCTCTGCCCATTTCAACGAGACCTTTGCCGCGCGGTCGTTTATTCTGCTACCAAGCTCATCGTCACCGGAAGCATAGTAGAGCCTACCCACTTTCTTCAGTAGGCTTACGGCACTCTCGAGGTCATTCTCTTCCTCTCTGATATCTGCAAGACTCTCCAAGGCATCTGCCGCCTTGAGAGTTATGGTGCGCTTCTCCTCTTCGTCAGCACAGAAGTCTGCAGCCCGAAAGTAGAAGTCAGCTGCACGCTTGAAGTCAGTAGTCTGCTCTGCAATGTCGCCGGCTTTTGAGTTGAGATCGACAATCTTTCTGTGTACCTTGTCCGAACTGGGTTGTCTGATTAGCATTAGAGTTGCGTTGTCAAATGACTGATAGGACTCGTATGCCATGTACAGGTCGCGATAGATGTGTCCGGCCCTTTCATAGAGTGTCGCGGCATTCTCGTACTCATCCTGTGACGCGAAGACTTTAGCAGCTAAGGTGATTGATTTGGCAGCTGCCTCTCTTCTTCCCTCTTCAAGGGCCGCTTTTGCATCCATCAATAACTTGTCTGCGGACGTCACAGCAATAGCTCCTGTTGAGTCTTTCATTTCTTGATGCTTATTAAGAATAGTCGTGTCCAATCTGGCATCACAAGAGATAGGGACAAAAACTCAAATATCCACGAGGTCATTCATGCTATGGTAGTTGAGACCCGTTGAGCAAGGCGAAAACTGGCTTGGGCTTGATTGGAACGGGAAATATCGGACGAATGCATCTTGTTGCCATCACAGCGCTACGCGATGCAGGGCTCGTAGATGTGGAAATTCAGGCACTTTGCGATATAGATGAAGAGGCGCTCAAGACCACGGCTGAGCTCTTTGAAGCTGCTCAGACCTACGAAGATTACGATGACCTCATCAATGATGAGAATGTCGACATTGTCTATGTATGTACTCCTACTAGCAAACACACTGACATAGTGAAATCTGCGGCCAAGGCTAAGAAGGACGTCTTCTGTGAGAAACCACTTGCACACAGTTGCCCACAGGCGCGTGAGATGTTTGCTGTGACTAAGGACGCAGGTGTAAGAGCCGGGGTCGGCCTGGTCCTAAGATATGATCCGTTCCTTCTATACTCAAAGCAGCTCATTGAAACACGTGATTTCGGCACTCCAGTTCTGGCCCATATACGCGTCGACCAGCATTTTCCGATAGAACACGGCTACTATACTCAGTGGCGAGGGAACCATTCGATTGCTGGAGGAGGCACACTCATCGAGCACAGCATCCACGACATCGACATCCTACAGTGGTTCTTCGGTGATATCGTTAGTGTGTATGCGAAAGTTGGATTCTTCTCGGAGAGAGAAGTGGAGGATCATGCATCATTGATTCTAACTCACAGGGACGGGGCTGTGAGCACGCTTGACTCGATATGGCATTCACTGGACCGTCCTAATGAGAGGCGGATTGAGTTCTTTTTCGAGAAGGGATACATTGGAGTCACCCTTGAAGCAGGTGAACGATGGATAGAGTATCAGACAATTGATGAGGCGCCTGTACGTATACATGCAGAACAGGCCAACAACGCGTTGCTCGATGCTCTTGGAGTTCGTGCTAAGAACATTGCACCAGAAGCGTATGATGCTCTGGCGACAGTGGGCACTGAGAGGTTCTCTGCACTCAGTTACGCGTTCATCAAGGCAATCCAGGCTGGTAGAGATCCCTCCCCGAGCTTTCAGGATGCCATAGCTGCCCACAGGATAGTAGATGCGGCATACGAGTCTTCCAACAAGACGAGAACAGTGGAGATTCTCTGAGTCGACGACTAACACGCGTCCTAAGCGGACAGCCTTAAGTAGGAACGACTCAAGAACTGTCTGGAGTCCAACATGCGTGAAACAGCCATAGACCGAGTTGACCCCTCCGACTATGACGCCATTGTTGCTGGAGGTGGTGCAGGAGGTCTGTTGACTTCTCTTGCTCTAACCGCGGAGGGCAAGAGAGTGTTAGTTCTGGACCAGGCGAACCGGCTTGGTGGAGTATGGCATGGATACTGGGTTGACGATTTCCGCGTTGATCAAGGTCTACATGTTGTGACTCGGGTCAAGAGAGGTGCCTTCGTCCGTTTCTTGAAAGCACACTTGGACCCTCCCCCTGAGTTTGCTTTGCATGAGGGCTGGCATTTCAGAGTTCACGACAAGGTTGGAACGATTCCCTCAAGCGTTGGCGAAACCCTCAGGTGGCCCCTTACCGGAATACGTGGCCGGTTCGGTTTGGCTAGAATTGGGGCCAAGATCAAGACAATGAAGCTTGAGGAGATGAAACAGTATAAAGACATGACATTCCGACAGTTCATGGAGTCAAGAGGGGCAACAAACCAAGTCATGCTTGATGTAATGCAGAGTGCGATCTATATGGCTGCTGGGGTGTCAATCGACGAAGCATCTGCATATGAGGCTCTGCGCACTCTGAAAGACACAGACAAGGAAAGTAACAAGATTCAGTCTGTACGAAGACTCATCTTCGGGACTGATGAGTATGATGAGGGAATCGCCGTCGGCGGAATGCAGAGCCTTGTAGAACGGGTCCGCGACGCTATCAACGGCGAGTATGTCTTGAACGCCACTGTGGAGCAGATTCTTGAGAAGGGAAGACAAGTTCGAGGTCTGTCAGTCAACGGGAAAGAGCTGGAGCACAACTTGGTGATAAGCAACATACCTCTATGGTCAATGCCCAAGATTGTGACTTCTGAACGCCCCGAGGTAACGCAGTTCTTTGAGAGATGGAGCCAGATGAGAGTAACTCAGGGCGTAACGATTTGGCTTGGCCTTGACGAGGTTGTAATAGGAGATCGCAAGTCACGGGTAATAGTTCATCCCAGACCAGAAACTTGGATGATATCACTCTCCTCGTTTGACCCTTCATGTGCTCCTGAGGGAAAGGAGCTGCTGGGTATTGCTTCAATCCTCCACGAGGGTCGGACTACAGAAGAGATAGTTAATGCGGTGAAGAATAACGGTCTGAAGGAATACCACGGAGATGTCCTTAAGCATATTGAGATGGAGCATGTCCAGACATCATATGCTACACGAGCAGCGCTTATCCCCGGTCAGACCGACTTAGACCGACCTGGACCCGGAACCCCGATTGAAGGACTATACATAGTCGGAACAGATACGGCTGGGTCTGGTGTTGGACTTCAGCAAGCAGCGAACTCTGCTGAAGGCGTTCTTGGGGCTATCAAAGCCCGGTTCTCGTAGGACTGTTTCAGGGCTTACTAGCCTTGAGAGAGAACATCAAGGGGAGGCTTTCTTGGTGTGAGG
>JAEORS010000256.1:0-3319 GCA_016840795.1 Candidatus Thorarchaeota archaeon
CCTTCAACATTGTGACCAATTCATAGGCGTCTTGTGGATTGATTAGACCTGCCATGTCCTTGATACAGATTGAATCGGCATCCATCGAATGCAAGGTCTTTGCCTTCTCGACGAATTTCTCGTTGGTATGGAAGGGACTGAGTGTATAACAGAAGCTTGCTTGGACGTGACCACCCTCACGTTTCACGAATCGCATTGCCGCTGCCATGTTCCGTACATCATTCAGCGCGTCGAATATACGGAAGATGTCAATTCCGACTTTCACAGCTTCAATAACAAATGCCTCTAGAACATCGTCTGGATAGTGACGATAGCCAACCACATTCTGGGCCCGCAATAGCATCTGGAGCTTCGTGTTGGGTATTGCATCCCGAAGGGTTTCTACCCGTTCCCATGGGTCCTCGTCGAGGAAGCGCATCATGCTGTCAAATGTGGCTCCGCCGAACATCTCCAGTGAGTGATAGCCCACTTTGTCCAGCTTCTCGCATATTGGGAGCATGTGCTCAGTTCGCATCCGAGTGGCGAGAAGGGATTGATGCGCGTCGCGGAGGACAGTATCGGTTATTCGAAGCTTCGTCATGGTAAGCCGGTTCTAAGAGGATTCTTACTGTATTTAGTCATTCTGATGAGTCAGTTTGCTAGCCAATTCACCTCGGGATTTTCGGCATCTACCGTGCACATCACTTGACCTTCTCTGGCATAACCTGACGAAGGCCCAAGAGAAATGAACCAGTCAAGGCGATTACGACTCCAGCAAGAAACCATACCAAGGAGAGAATAATCGGAGGCGCGCGGAATAAGACGAGAAGTAGACTGAACCGGGCACGACTTGCATTGGCAACTGTTGAATAGGTATGAGGAGACTATCTTGACCTTTATTGAAGCTATCTTGTATGCTTCCGACATCGAGCATGTTTGTGAGAATCAAGACGATGCATGAGACCGCGAAGAGTTAGGATATACCCGACATTGGAAGCATTTCCGGAATCCTTAAGCGATTTCACAACATTGTGAATGAAGCAATACCGTAATTGTCTGAGGTTCAGGAGTCTGGCTGTCTTGAGAAGATTCGGAAATGAGGACTATATGGTAATCGGGCTTCTACTAGCCACCCTACTCTGCTCAGTTCCATTCACTCAGACAGTCGAGGTGACAGAGGTCTTTGAAGAAGCCCCTCGTAACTGGGAGGACATAATGTGGGGCTTCGGTGGTCCTCGAGTCACCTGGACGATTGTAGAGTTAAACAGGACTGCTGAAATACGTTTCATGTATCCGACTGGAATAGGGCTGCCTTCACAACATGCCATTCTCGAATCAACTACATCTGACCGTGCCAGCTTCAACTACAATGCCGAACACTACACAGTGATGATTAGAATCATAACAGAGGGTCCAGTCTATTTACGGATTGTCTACAAGTACGAGGTTGAGAGAACCGGAAGTATCTTTGGCAGGTCTTTGGGCGGAGTGCCTTGAGCATGGGTTGGAATCCCGCTCGTTCGAGGATTGGTTGCTTTCATGTCCGTTTAGGACAACCATTCGTTGACAATGCCTTCAGCCCATTCGATTCTTGCTTCTTCCGCCCCTGGGAGCTGAAGCAGCTTCTCTATCAGACTTGCATTCATCCGGGGGCTTGTTAGGCCAATAGTGGTTCTAATGAATTTGTAAGCCTCATCCCAGCTTCGCGTGGTGAATGATGTAGTCTTCTTTGAGGTCCTTTCAGCACCCGGAATCGTATCACACATATCCACTTGTTCCTCAGTTAGGTACGAAACATCCACCTTGATAGGTTTGGTAATCTGCACAGGCTCGAAATCATCCAGTTTCGAAAGCGCTCGTTTGGCCGCCTCTTGAATTAGGATTCTGGACTCTGAAAGTGGCAGGCATTGTGTTGTCCTAGCGTCGGTCGAGGTCTTTACTTGAGCAGTTTCGATTCCTGGAAGAAAGTCTGAGGCTTCTCGGACTAGGGCTTGGTCGCCGGAAACCATGATTACTGGGATTCCGTATTCAGCAAGTATGTAGGCGTCAAGAGCTGTTTCGCCTACAGGCTCGCCATTGACCTTAACGCTTGGGCCCAGAGTCACGGTATGTCTGAACAGACCATCTTTGGTTCCTGCCATTGCATGGAAGCCAACGAAGACTGCGGCATCAACTGACCTTTCAATAGCTTCTTTCATTCTCTTGGGAACGGATTGTTCTTGGAACAGCTTCACTCCCTTCTCGAGTTGCTCGGGGATTATGTTCTTGTTCGGTCCGCCCGAACCGTGTGAATCTGCCACCCTGATGTCAGTGGCACCTGCGGCCCTGAGCCCGCGAATTGCAGCATTGACATCCTCAGTCACTTGGACCCTACCGAATTCCTCAAACTCCTCAAAGCCGTGGAAGATCTGATGCCAGTGGTCTATGCCAGAGATTCCTTCCATATCATTAACAATGAGAACCGATAGGCTCTCTTTCTGCTTCTTGGTCTTCTGAGCTGGCATGAGGCACAGAAGGGAAACTACCCCTCTTAAGAAATTGTCTTATTAGCAAGGATTAGAAATCATGGACATTTCCCAAGGCTTAATTACACGACGTGGAGTGATGTCTGCTATTCCCAAAAGGAGAGTACGAAATGGAAGAAAATCATCATGAACACATGTGTGTCTTCGTTCGACATAATGGTGTTGGAAAAATCATAGAACGTGTGAAAGGTGCGAAGTGGATGTGTGATCACTGCGGCCGAGTGGCAAACAAGCCAGAGTATCTATGTTCTCCAATATCTGTTGATATCTAAATAGAGATAGTAGATTGGGTGGGAAATGCACGGACTGCCTACCACGCTTTCGGTTTCATCCAAAGATGAAAGATCGGATCAAGAGTCACAATCGGGCTCTGACATCGTTATGATGGCAATCTAAGATTTGAATAGGGAAGCAGTAGTTGACAAGACGAGAGAGGGTCTTCAGAGAATCCTCTACTGAACCCTTGGAAAGTGACAGTTTCTCGAAGAATTCATATCAGCAGTGGTCTATCTAGTGGGTGAGTGTTCGCGGGGTGAAACGATGAAGTATATCATGTTCTGGGAGTACGACTTCGAGGACCATGCGCGTGTGATTGCAAAACTCAAGCAGTTCAGAGAATCGATAAAGAAGGAACCCGAGAAGTTCCCAAAGTTCATCTCTAAGAACTACGCAATGCTTGAAGGGCCACGTGGGTTCCAACTGCTAGAAACTGAGAATGAGGATCATCTGGCCAATTTTGTGCTTCACTATCAGCCAGAGGTCAGCTTCGATTTTCAGCCTATAATGGAAGTCAAGAGGAGTCTCGAACTCATGGA
>JAEORS010000037.1:0-12419 GCA_016840795.1 Candidatus Thorarchaeota archaeon
GAGACATAGTGAAGGCTGAGATTATCTCGCTCCAACATCTTAGTGGCCGCGCAATTGCGGTCGATGCTTTCAACACTATATACGCTTTCCTAGCCAGTATTCGGCAGCCCGATGGTACACCACTCATGGACACGAAGGGGCGTGTCACCAGCCATCTCTCTGGCCTCTTCTATAGGAACTTGAACCTTCTGGAGCATGGAATCAATCCCGTGTATGTGTTCGACGGCGAAGCGCCTAAACTCAAGGCTACAGAGGTAGAGAGAAGGCAAGAGATACGCGAAGCGGCAAGAGAGGAGTGGATCCGTGCAAAGGAGGAGGGACGGATTGAGGACGCAAGGAGGGCAGCTCAGGCCAGCTCAAGGCTCACTACAACGATGGTCGAGGGCAGCAAGATGCTACTCACAGCTCTAGGGATTCCTGTCATACAGGCTCCTTCAGAAGGAGAGGCCCTTGCCGCACAAATGACTAGGTCAAACATCGTGTGGGCTAGCGCTAGTCAAGATAATGACTCCCTGTTATACAATTGCCCCCGAATGATCCGTAATCTGTCACTGACAGGTCGGCGCAGAATATCACGTTCGAGAACATACAAGACGATACACCCCGAGCTTATTGACCTAGACGTAAATTTGAGATTCATGGGGATAACAAGAGAGCAGCTCATAGACGTGGCAATCCTTGTGGGGACAGACTATAACGACAAGCTGGAAGGCGTTGGTGCCAAGACAGCTCTGAAGTGGATTAAGAAACATGGGAGCCTAGAGAAGGTAGAAACTGAGAAACGTATCAAACTCGATTTCCCCTACGATGAGATTCGGGACATCTTCTTGAACCCTCCCAGAGTTGAGATAGAGGAACCCAAGTGGTCTGAACCAAAAGATGCGGACATCAGACGGATTCTCTGTTCTGAGCATGACTTCAGTCCGAACAGAGTCGAGAAGTCCTTGGAACGACTTCATGTTGCTCTCGAAGAGGCGAGAGGGTCTACAGAGCAGAGTTCTCTTACGGACTTCTTCTAAGCGAGCTGCAGGACTGAGCCTCCGAGAATGATAAATACCGATGGAAACACAGAACTACTGAAGCAGGTGAGCTGTTCACATGAGAGAGAGAATAACGGCTGTTCGAGCATCTGTGTCGGACATTGTAAATGGAACCTACAAGAAGGACAACGGCCCGTATGTGATTTCTCCTCACGGTGTAGAGCTCAGACGAGTCGTGCTCGTCGGTTCCGTTGTGGAACACTTCGCACGTAAGGATCTTGCCAGCATCACAATCGATGACGGCACAGAAACAATCAAAGCATGGGCATTTGACGATGAGGCCGAATCGCTTGAGAAGACGGCTACTGACGCGCTCACTCTCGTTGTGGGAAAAGTGCGTGAGCGTGAGGGCGAGGTCTACATCATCCCTGAGATAATCAGGCAGATTGAAGATCCAAATTACCTGTCGTTACACCTTCTAGAAAGGTATTCAGGGATGATAACTGAGAGCGGAGCGACTCCTCCGGTGATCTCGGAATTTCAAGAAACTCTCAGTGCAACTGCACCTGCGGACACCCCAGAATCTACAGACACAGAAGAGTCTGAAGAACCAGAGGTATTTGGCAAGGTCAACAGACAGATTCTCCAGTTCATTGAGAACCACGCAGACAAGGGTGGAGTCCCGATTAGTGACATCCTCGAGTTCTTTGAGGAACGCGGACACGCTCGTTCGGATATCCAGCTGAAGGTTATCAATCTCCATGACCTAGGGAAGATTATGGAAGTGAGCAGAGGTGTCTACAGGCATGCGAATACATAGTCTAGTCTGAGCAGCGCATCGAACGACACCTTAATAGCGAAAACTGAGTGAATTGGCACATGGACGACTACGAGAGCCTCCTAGACAGGGCAAGATCACAGGTCCCGGAAGACGCCTTCAGAAGGTCTGGAGAACGGTTTCAGGTTCCCGATATACAGCTCATGGTTCAGGGCAATAGGAGCTTCTGGCAGAACTTCCAAGAGATAATCAGTATCTTAAACCGACCCGGGAAGGAGGTTCTAAAATACGTGGCAGGACAGCTGGCCACTGCAGGGAACATAGAGGGCAGTAACGCCATATTCAATGGTAAGTTCGCCCCTGAGCAAGTTCACGATGTTCTCAACCGATATATCGAGTCCTATGTAATCTGCCCCGTGTGTACTCGTCCTGACACAAACATGGCGAAGGAAGGAAACGCCTACTATCTCGTTTGTCAAGCCTGTGGAGCCCGTACATCGGTAAGGCCAGTCTAGGGGGTGTGTGCTTGGTCAATGTGTATCTGCGAGTTCGTGAGACTCATGATGGACACTACGTTGTAGCGATGTGTGATCAAGGGCTCCTTGGAAAGACGCTTGTAGAGGGTACTGTTAGATTCAGAGTTTCGAAGGACTTCTACGGAGAAGACCTAGTTGACCTGAAGACCTGTGTTGAACATCTCAATCGGGCTACTATTGCTAATATGGTAGGGGCTACAAGCGTGAAAGTCGCAATCAAAGCAGGCTTCGTTCATGAACAGGCCGTCGGCTATATTGACGGTCATCCTCACGCACAATGGGTACGTCTCTAGTGGCGGCCGCCCCCACCACATAACGCATCTGATCCCATCTTGTTCGAGTTACCTCTTAGGAAGTTCTCAACTGCCTCCGCCACGGTAGTGCCATCTGCTCTGATTACTTCTATGCCGACTTGCTGAGTCACCATGAATGGACGCATTCCCATGCCGCCTGCAAGGAGAACCTGCACTCCTCTCTCGGCCAGTTTCATCACGGGTTCCGCACAGCTGGCATGCGTCGCGTTTCTTAGTGTTTCCACTTTCACTATCTCTCCATTTTCGACTGTAGAGATTACAAAGAGTGGACTCTGTCCAAAATGCCCGCTGATTGGACTCTCAAGTCCTTGTTCTGTTTCAGCTGGTACTGCTATTCTCTGAATGCTCATGTTTCTGTTTCACCGTCTTCCTTGGTTCGCTTCATCCTGGCCAGACTGCTCGATCCGCAGTCAGGGCATTCGCGCGGTCTGGGGACTCCCATTGGGGCTTCAATGGACTTTCCACAATCATTGCACTCGAAGACCCTAACATCGCAGGGAAGAACATACTCTCCCCCTTCGAAACGAAGAGCTGTCCCCTTGACCATTGCCTCTGCAATCTTGTTCCGTGCCGACGACAATATTCTGTTGAAGGTGGGCTGACTCACATGCATCACGGAACTGGCCTCTCTCTGATTCAATCTCTCGAAATCAGCCAGCCTGAACGCCTCGAACTCGTCAACTGTGACCAGTATCTCTTCCAGCTCAACTCTGGGGATTCCCGCAGGCTTGAATACTGAAACTCGCGGTTCTTCGGCGACTTTTCTGAATTGCTTTGGCCGAGGCATAGGGGGAATTCAATCATGATTCAGAAAAATGTTGTCCTATACACATCTGGGGCCATGGCGCAAACGCACAATCCAACCACGTTTTAAGGGAATGCTGGAATCGGATATCAGTTGATGAACTTGACTGCCCCCTGCTATGAATGTGGAGCGAAGGCTGCTGTAGAAGGCCTCTGTGCCGCATGTTACGAGAAGGCACATCCACTAATTGAGGTTAGGTCTCCACTTACGTTGCACTCATGCAAGCGGTGCGATGCGGTGAAGGTTCCAGGGGGTTGGAAGCCTATCCTAGATGCGCCAATCGATCCATCGGACCTAGTTCAACGCCAGATTCGGATGCTCCTAGACCATGAGGTTCGACGTTTCGTCGATGATGCCAATATCGAGTTCGTCGAGGAGAAGAAACTGGACAGAGTATTTCACGTAGCTGTAAGCGCTTCTGGGCAATCTCATGAGTCGCTACCCAGCCACACCGAAAGGTACCCGGTAGAGGTCAGGATGAAGTACGGGACATGTGACACCTGTTCCATGATGAGCGGAGGGTACCATGAGGCCGTCCTTCAGATAAGAGCAGATGGGCGTCAGGTTTCAGAATCTGAGGAAGAGGCGATAATGACTATCATCTCCGATATGACTATTGCAGACTACGGTAAGGATGCCAAGGCGTACGTGTCTGAAACCACCAGAAGCAAGCACGGAATCGACCTCAAGATAGGCTCTGAGCATCTCTGCCGGCAGATTGCCGGCGAGCTCGAATCGAGATACCTCGCGCAGAGAAAGGAGAACTACAAGCTCATCGGGCAGGATCGTGGTGGAAAGAGGAAGTATAGGATTACGATTCTCATAAGGATGCAGAGATTCACCCCGAATGACTTCGTTAGTGTAGGCGGCTCGCCATGCCAGGTTCTGTCGATGGGCAAGAGTGGCCTCGCCTGCTATGATCTCAAGGCCAGACAGAGTTTTACAATCAACATGAAGAGCTCAAAATGGAGAGCGCTTGAGTTCATCTCTCCTGAGTCGGCAAAGCGTCAGTTCATGGTAGTTACAAAGGTCTATGGTCAGCCCGTGCAACTCATGGACTCACAGACCTTTGAGATGTTCGAGATTGATGATGAATCGCTGTTTCAGGACACAAAAGAAGGTGAAACTATCTTTGGGATAGTCCTGGATAGGCGAGTCTACCCGTTGCCCTAGAATCAAGGACCCACTCGGGCGTTTCTGTTGAATTTCACCTCCATCTCTATTCGGTACTCTTAAATGCCCTCCCAAGTCAGTCTGTGCCAAGGCCCAAGCAGAATGGGCCATAGACGGAGGATTTCATTGTCCCGACGAGGTAAGCGCAGAACCCAAGACTCGCCAACAGATGAGTTAGTGCGAGTGAGAACACCCAATAGAGATGAGGGTGAGATGTTTGGCATCATAATCCAGATGCTTGGTTTTGACAGAGTCAGAGTGCGTTGTGAGGATGGCGAGATTCGAATAGGGCGGATACCTGGTCGCATGAAGAAGAGGGTGTGGATGCGCGTCGGTGACACAGTACTTATAGTGCCATGGGAGTTCCAGTCTGATTTGAAATGCGATGTTGTTTGGAGATACCGCGCTAACGAAACTGACTGGCTGCAAAAGAAAGGCATCCTGAAGATGTTCTAGGCCAACCTTTTTCTGAATAGCCAACGGACGACTTGACACTAGGCTTAGGCATCTCTGATAGGAAGACACAGTGAATTGAAGAAACTGGACGAAGAACATGAGCGACTCCTCTCTGAGCTTGATCGCCGCAAAATGAAACGGCGGAAGGATTCTGACGAGTTCAAGGTTGTTGAAGGGGTTATCGATCCCCCGACACTCAAAGCACTATACAAGCTACTCAACAAAGGAGCAATCAGTGCCCTACACGGTGTCATTAGCACGGGAAAAGAAGCTAATGTATATCGAGGAGAGGACGGTGATGGAAATTCGGTAGCTGTCAAGATATATCGCGTTTCTACTGCTGAAACAGACTTCATGCTTGAGTACATCGTAGGCGATCCCCGATTCAAGCGTGTCAAGAAGAGGAGCAGAGCATTGATTCCTCAATGGGCACTCAAGGAGTACAAGAATCTCACACGCTATCATGATGCAGGAGTGCGTGTTCCTAAACCTCTTGACATCCACCGCAATGTCCTGGTCATGGAGTTTATAGGCGACCCAAAATCTTCGATTTCCGCACCTATGATAAAGAACGTTGAGGTTCCGTCGCCGGTGAAGACCTTCAATCAGCTCCTAAGAATGATTACGATTGGCTATACCAAAGCTAATCTAGTCCATGCTGACCTGAGCGAGTACAATATCCTCTGGTTCAAGGGTCCTGTGATCATCGATGTTTCACAGGCGGTTCTTAAGACTCATGACAACGCGAAACGGTACCTGATTCGTGACATTCAGAACATCACAAGCTTTTTCCGTAAACTGGGAGTCGAGTCCGAGAACCCCGAGAAGATTGCCGAACACATACTGGCTTCTGGTGAAGAATAGATGCATTTCCAAGAAACAGTCAGAGTTCCAATGGAGCGAGTTGGAGTCATCGTTGGACGTAATGGTAGAGTCCGGAAGAGAATCGAAGAGCTGACAAACACCAAGATTGAGGTAGATTCTGAAGGAACTGTGACAATCAGGAGCCCAGAAGACTCCGACGATCCAGTCCTCGCCTGGAGGGCCCGCGATATCATCCGGGCAATGGCGCGCGGATTCAGTCCAAAGAATGCACTTACGCTGATTGATGAAGACGCACGACTTGTGGTTGTGTCGCTTCGAGAGATAGTGGGGCCTTCGCCCAACCAATTGAAGAGAGTGGCGGGAAGAATAATCGGAGAGCGCGGTAGGACAAGAAGAGTCATTGAGCGGACGACTGAAACAAAGATCTCGGTATATGGGAAGACGGTTTCTCTTATCGGATTTGATCCAGGACTCCAATATGCTCACAAGGCTGTTGACATGCTTATCGGGGGTGCCCCTCACAATGCGGTCTACGCGATGCTTGAGAGAGCACGCCGACAGATGACACGTCTTGAGGCAGAGCTCTGGGAAGACACGGATTTGTGACACTCCCTCTGTAATACCTGCTCTAATAATCCAAGTTCCCTTCTCAGTTGATTGACAAAGATGAGTAAGACACAGCGTAGGGATGAAGTATTCCGTAGCATCTCCCCAGCGGAGTTCTTCTACAGGAATCGCCAGATGGCGGGTTTTGGCAATCCGACTCAAGCTGTGTATTCGACAGTGCGTGAGCTAGTAGAGAACAGTCTCGATGCCTGTGAAGACGCTCAAAGACTCCCGAGGATTCGAGTAGACGTAGAGAGTAGTCTCTCAGATACGCTGACTGTTACTGTTTCAGACAACGGAACGGGAGTACCTCACAGCCAAATCCCGGAGTCTTTCGGAAGAGTTCTCTATGGCAGTAAGTACGACCGGAGGCAAAGACGGGGCACTTTTGGTCTAGGAGTGACCATGGCCGTTCTACACGGACAAATCACGACAGACTCACCCGTTCTGATTCACACTCGAGATGACAAGAGTCATGGGGTGGCTTACAAGATACTCGTTGACATCGAACGGAACGTTCCTGTTATTGAGGAAGAGCAAGTTCGAAAGAGGAATTACGAGGGCACAACTGTATCAATAAGGTTGAGAGGGGACTTGAAGCGCGCACAGGAAAGGGTCTTGGAGTACCTAAGACTATCAACGGTAGCCTCTCCTCATGCTAAAATACAGATTGTGATTGATGATTCGTTGGATTTGACAGTTGGTGGATTGGTTGATACTGTCCCCGTGCCACCTATTCCTTCCAAGCCACATCCAAGGGCCGCAGACGTAGAACTACTACGGAAACTCATCGACAGGAGTGAAAACAAGAAACTTCGAAGTTTTCTCATTGATTCCTTCCAACAGGTGGGTGACCGGAGCGCATCCAGGCTTCTGAGATTCGTGGGCCTTCATCCGAAAGCCGAAGTAAGAACGTTGAATCGTGAAGAGCTCTCGCTCCTAGGGCAAGCACTACGAAGCTTTGATGGATTCGGACGACCTGACATTAGAAGCCTCAGTCCCATAGGGGCAGATGATTTTCTCAAGTCCATTGAATCCACCTTTAACACATCGCTTCTGAGATTCGCAAACAGAGGTTCGTGTGAGTGGGAGGGCAACGCCTTCATGCTAGAGGGGGTTGTTGCCTATGGAGATGAGTTTCCCTCAGCAGAAATACCAACCATATATCGATTCGCGAATCGTGTGCCCCTTCTTTATGATGCAAGCGAATGTGTTCTAACAAAGACCCTGAAGCGAGTCAACTGGTCACGTTATGGAGCTAGAGGCTCAACACCTGCTGCATTGTTCATTCATTTCTGTTCCACTAAAGTACCCTACAAGGCCGCCGGAAAGCAATCAATAGCTCATCTTCCCCAGATTGAGGAAGAAGCTTTGGCTCTCTATCGGAAGCTTGGGCGCGCGCTGAACGTGTTTGTCAAGAAGAAAGAGAGATCATCGCGTGAAACCAAGAGAATCAGGGAGTTCTCCAAGATGTTCGGCCTGATGGCCAGGTATGGAGCAGCCCTTGCTGGGTTCGAGAAGGCACCTCCAACTTCACACATGGTAAGACTGCTCTTCGAGGGGGGTTTCGATGTCCAATAGGAATGTAGTTGAGGTGCTGACAGACTTAGGCAGGGATGTTGTCAATACACTTCGGGATGGCGAGTTTCCTACCTTCAATCTCCCTGATAGAGGGACCAAGAACATAGTCTATGATTCCAAAGCTGACCAGTTCGTTCTCGGAAACTCACGAATCACACGTGACTCCAGCAACACTAAACACATCCGCAGTTTCGCTCAACTCATCTGGGTAGCGTACTTCGCAAAGCAGCTGATTGAGGCTAATCGTACTAGCTCACTAAGAGACCTATACTACTCGAGTGAGGCATTCGGTGTAGACTTCTGTGACCAAGCAGAATCAGACAGGATAGTCTTAGACCTTGAATGTCTAACTGGTGTTCCCAGAGAGAGCTTTGGCGTATTCCCTGAGGAGCACTCCTCAATCTTTGGAGCTGTCACGATGCGCTACACCGTACGGGGCTATGAGGGAAAGGAAGTTGATCTCACAACGAGTCCAGACGGTCTACCTGTGGGCCGTGCTCTCATGACTGCCGAACCTGTGAGCACCGACGCCGAGATTCTCCTAGCAGTTGAGTCTGGAGGGATGTTTTCCCGTCTGATTGAAACTAGAGCCTGGGAGAGATACAATGCTGTACTGGTACAGTTGGGTGGTCAGGCTCCCAGGTCCACGCGTGCACTCATGAAACGGCTTCGGGATGAGCTGGATCTACCTGTCCTGATTTTCACAGATGGCGATCCTTGGGGAATGCACATTGCTCAGGTAGTAATCAGCGGCAGTGCAAATTCCGCCCACATCATGGGATTGACGATACCAGATGCCAAATGGATTGGCGTGACTCCTTCTGATATTGTTGAACACACACTTCCATCAGAGCCGCTGACCAACGCGGACCTCAAGAGGCTAGAAGAACTATCTCGGGACATAAGGTACACAGGTGGGGAATGGCAGAATCACATTGATGAGTTCCGCCTACTAAAAAGGAAGACGGAACAGCAGGCCTTTAGCAGACATGGGGCAGACTACGTCGTTGAAACATATCTTGCTAGGAAGCTAGAATAGCCTAGAGTGCAAGTAGCTGATTTGCGAGAAGTAGAAATACAGCCGCGTAGGCAATGACTGCCTGAAGCAACACTAGGAGGACAACGTTTCTCTTCTCTGTAATCTTCTTTGAGTAGTGTGGCAATAGCCAATACATTGTATACGGTCCCGTAACCTCAAGAGTTCCGTCATCTCTTGCGTGTGCGAACTTCTCATACTCCGTCCCAGTCCGTCTGACGTGGACCCGGTAGAATATGTACATCAGGAAGTTCAGACCAAATGGGGCGTATAGGAATACTGCAAGCCTATCCATGTTTCCCAATATGAGCGCCGCGGCCATAGCAGCTCCTAGAGGTAGTCTTCCAACGTCCCCTGGCAGAACTTTAGCGGGGTATCGGTTGAACATTAGAAAGGCCAGAGAAGCTCCTAGGAGCGCTCCTGCTACTACTCCTGCGTCAATCTGAGTTTGTGGTATCGAATCTCCCGTCAGGAGAGGCAGCAGCACTACATACACAATGAGTGCGGAGGAATTGACCGTCGAGAGACCCACCTCAAGCCCATTCATCCCTCCATACATGTTTGTCGAGTCTATGATGAACGTCATCATTAGAGGAACAACTACTAGTGGATATAGAACGCCGAGATCAATGGTGCCGAAGAAGGGGATTGTCATTGTTGTGGTGCCCACTTGCATCACCATCATGGGTATCGATGCAATCATCGGTAGAGCAATCTTTGTGCGGTTTCTGAAGTCCAGGTTGTCGTCCAAGATTCCAATCATTCCTGCCATAAGTATCGAAACTAAGGCCGCTAGGAGACCCGGGTTTACTATGTCTTGCACTTGGAAAGTTGTCAGTCCAATCACAACCAGAAGAGCGGTCACAATTGCGAAGAGGACTACAAACCCTCCACCCTTTGCAATCTCCGGCCTATCAGGCTTGTGAACATCAATCCCAACATACCCTTTCTCTCTCAGTATCTCTATTGTTCTTGGTAGAGCAATAATAACGATCAGAAACGAGATGATGATGGCAACCAGCAAAGTCAGCAAGCGTTTTCCTTCTCCTTTTGAGCGTCCAAACTCGTTCTGGTTTTACACTTTTCGGGTGTGTGTAGTTTCGTGCATGCTTTCAACCTACGAAACGTATTTAACGAATCCAGAGGTTCGACCGCATCGTTCGTGGTCCAACTAGAGAAGACCTTCCTGCGAACCCTATCCATTCACGGTGATTCGTTTGAGCCTGCTGCATACAAGAATAGCAACATTGGCAATACTAGCATTGTTTCTGGCTAGTGGCACATTGGCGCTTGCGCCATCGGCCACTATCTGGGACTCTGATCCCGCCTATCAAATAGCGCAGCAGTCATCAGTAGCAGAATCCACAGGCGATGTTTCAGTTCCATATGTGGACAAACACTACGGAGCTGCTGATGGCATTATAGATCCTTATGAATATGCAATGAATCTCACAGATGCAGTGACGGGCGTGACTGTATATATCGAACACAACGGCTCAGTAGTCTTCCTCGGACTGTCTGCACCCACGTCAGGGTGGATTGGTGTGGCTTGGCAGAACTACACTGATAGCTTCACTACAGCCGGGCTTAACAACAGCGACATCTTGCTGGGGTACGCTCCTGGAACACCACATGACGACTATTGGAGAACCAGGGACGATGATGCAGGGTCTGTCCACTACTTGTTGACTGACCGCAATGGAACCCTAATACAGGACGGCTTCTTTCCTAATGACGAGATGAATGACCCGTTCCACACGATGCCCTCACTTCCGATGTATCGGGATATGATTCTAGCAGGTGGTGGCATGCGACTTGGTGAGGTTCGACACTTCATAATCCCTGCCGCAGTGGCTTACTCGTCTGACCCTTCGCATCATCTCTATGGCCTTGATTTGGAATACGAGATCACGCTCACGCGAATAAAGAGGGGCGGGTCGGAGAGGTTTCTTAATACGACGGATCCCACCGATTCGAGCCAGATTGTGTTCAGTGACCGGTATGGTTCTGATACTCTTCAATACCTTGAGGACAGCGATCAATCCAGAGTATTGGCAGCGAATGCTAGCGACGATGGCGAGGTTACTCAGCTTGAGTACATATTTCCGATGACCAGCAGTGACTCGGATGATATATCGATTCTTAACGGCACCGGGCTAGTCTACCCCTTTGTCTTCATGTATAGCGATACAGAAGACTTTGGTGCGTTGCCCAATCATCACACATACTGGAGCCGCCCTCTGATGATGCAATTCGAACCCAATGCTGAACCGGCAATAGCGGTTGAGAGTCCTGCTCCTGCAGCTTCCCTAGCTTGGGTGGATACATTCACTGTCAATGCGACTGACAACACCTTCGTAAGGACTGTGAAGTACAGGATTGACGATGACAACTGGACTGACATGAAGTACAACTTCTTGACTGAACTTTGGGATGTTAGAGTGGACGTTTCAGAGTACGATGAAGGTCCGCATACTGTGTGGTTCAATGCAACCGATCCATCAGGTGTGTCCAGTATGTCCTCCGTTGATGTCACGATAGCTCGTCCATATTGGCCATATCTCGGCATGAAGATTGATGTCGAGAGACTCTACAGGACCCAACCGTACCATTTGGCCCTAGTTGAAGACCACTACAGAATCACCAACAACGGCTCTTCGTCGATTGGAGTCTTCGAGCTATATCTTCCAGTAGAATATGCGTCAAACTTCTTGTCTCTTACAGCAACTGACTCTGACGGCAATGAGATTGAAGTAAGTCGGCTTAAGGACCAACAGAATATGATGCACTGGCGTCTCTACCTCTTTGAACCAGTTGGCTTTGGAGAAACTTACAGATTCACAACCTACATGCAATTGCATTCCCTTGATATCCTGGTAAACATGATTACGAAAGGATATGACTTGACTTTCCTCAAGTACCCGGTTGTTCCCTATGTAATAAACGAGGCGAGTTTCAGCCTTGTTCTCCAGACCGGTGACTCGATTAGCACAGGACTCAACCTTCCAGATACGACAATCGAAAACCTCGCTCCGATGACCATTGAGGAGTTCTCGACCTCCATCGATTCCTTCTCTCCTTTAATTGTAGCGTACCGAACTACTGTTGTAACCGTGAACCCGTGGGGTTGGCTGAACTACAGAGAAACCATCGAGCTACATAATATCGGGCCGCTTGACACACCTGAGAGTAAGGTCACAGTAATTCTCCCTGCTTATTCGGCGGGTGTGCGAATCTCAGATCGAGTGGGTATATTGACGCAGTCTCAGTTCTCCCTGTCCGGAGAATGGAATGTTTCAAGAAGTGTAGATATAGAACTTCAGGCCGAC
>JAEORS010000257.1:0-3310 GCA_016840795.1 Candidatus Thorarchaeota archaeon
TGTAGAAGCATTGAGGAAGGTGCCAGGTCACCCTATGTCCACGAGTGCGCCGCCGACTAGAGTTCCCGCGAATGTCTAGTAGCCACAGCAGCACCCCGCTTGAAGGCTAACATCTCCTTGCCATCAAGGACTGCACGTCCAACACCAAGCAGGTTTGAATCCTCGTCAACTATCAGAACTTCCTCGCCAGCGATGATGCTTTGACTTGCATGTTTGACAAACTTTGCCAGGGCGGATTTCCCTTTGGCAACGAATTCTGCAATGGAACTGTCCATGGTCACAATGTAATCTGGGGATATCCCAAGTTTCAGAAGCTCCAGGCCACCCACATAAGTAGGTATGAGAAGGCCAGTGTTTGGTACCAGTGTGAATACTATCTCCTCACCTTTCCTGACATGCCGTATCTTTCCAGTTGTCTTTGAGAAGGTGATTTCGAAGTCCTCCATTTTGGCAAGAGCTTTCGGCTCAATCCCCCATTGGTGTCCGAGCAAAGCACGAACCTTTCTCATCGGCCAAGAATCAGATTGTGCGTGATCAGATGAGCTTACGCCTAATTCATCTGTCCCTTCCACTGTTTCAATATTGATTTCCCTGCCGAGTATGTCATGAAGCGCATTGGTGGGAGTATCGCGCGTTAGCCATATTGCTTCCTCATACGAGAGAGTGTGCAAGAATTCTAGCTGTCTCTTCGTAGATGCGTCTAGCGTAGGACTGTCAACTGTTCTAGAGAACACACACTGCTGGGCAGGATGGACATGCTCTAACTCCCAAGGAATAGCTCCCATGGGTGTCACATAGACGACTATCAGTCTTTCAGGATCTGTACCTTTGACTAGGTCTGACACGGAGATTGTGGTGTCTGAGAATGGTCTGTCACCGAGATGGGGTACAAGGAGAACAGTGTGTGTCTTTCGATACGGGTACCTGGCCATCAACCTTCGATGGAACCCGATTATCTCGGGACGCTTTGCTGTTTCCGGTCCAGTCTGGAAGATTGAGGCTGACTTCCCTACAGGGCCAACCACATTCAGCTGGTCGTACAGTTCCAACATCGCATCAAGGGCTTCTTGAAGCGCAGGGTGACCCCTAGCACGATTTGCAGTGAGTTCGAACAGCTTGCCCTCCTGTATCGCCTGCCTGACCCTTCTCATCTCGGCTGCGCTGACATAGAGATTGTGTTTCATTAGGAGAAGTGCCCTATCATCCTGTTCTGCATCCTTCAGCTCGTCTGCATTCGTAGAAGCACAGACCGGACATTCACAAGGCAGCTCACTAAGATTCTCAAGGTGAACTGTACCGGACGGTAACAACATTCGGTCTGACTCTGCGAATTTCGCGTAAGATGCCGAGTCAAAGAAATCACAACCGAGAAAGGCTGCTTGAGCAAAGAACATGGGATGGCCACAACCAAAAAGGTGCACTGGTCTATCAAGAGGCAGATGTTGTTTTGCTGCTATGGCGGCTCTCACGATGTCAGCGTAGCGGTAGCTCTCCATTAGTGGCACTAAGCCCCCGATTGGATGGATATCGAAGTCCATTGAGGCAAGAGCCTTTGCAGATGCCTCCCTTAAGTCCGGATAGATCCCGCCCTGCACTGTTCCCGCAAGCAGCATGCCACCCTTCTCATTCTGTGATACACGTGCGCGTTCGAGAGAAATCTTGACATCTTCCTCCACCTTTGACCTACCGACTTTGGGGTCCGAGAACGCATCGAGAATCGTACCTATGTCCGAGCCTATCTCTCTCTGGAACCTCACTATCTCTAGGGGATCAATCTCTCCGTCGGGTAAGCCATGGAGGTACATCTGGAAAGTGCCTGAATCAGTCATGACCGGACCGTCAAACTCGAGGAGACTGTGGACTCCTTCACCAAGTGCCTTCTTCCTAAATCGATCGTGCGAGTTGATGATATAGGAGTTGGTGATTATCATTTGGAATCTGAAATCGCTTACTAACTCGGTAGGTCGGATTGTGGACTTCCCCGGATGAACAACCGGCATCAAGAGTGGGGTCTTCACAGTGCCATGTTTGGTTGTGAACCTACCTCCGCGTGCTAGCCCATCCTTTGCACGTACTTCGAAGTTGCTCATCTTTCGACCTTCTGGTGTCCACCGATATGTACCCAAGAATCTTTCTCTATGCCACCAATGCAACGCTTTAAGACTGATTCACGAGGCCTAGTCTACAATGACGGTTGAAAGAGCGCTACTAATTCAAAGGCGGGCTCACAATGAGCCGAACCTATTGGATGAGTTCGAAGCTCTAGCCCTGACAGCAGGCTATTCAGTGGCAAAGTCGTATGACATAGTCAGTACTCCGTCGGCACGCTATGCCATCCGAAGCGGAAAGGTCGAGGAGATCGCCACTTGGATTGAAATCAACCAGCCTGATGTTGTGCTCTTCTCACCGCGTCTTACATCCGGACAGGTCTTCCGTTTGATGGAACGTTGGGAAGTTGAGGTCCGCGACAGAACACAGCTGATTCTTGAGATATTCGATAGACAGGCGCGGACGCCACAGGCCAAGCTCCAAATTGAGCAAGCTCGTTTGAGGTATGAACTACCGTTCGAACGTCATCAGATCAGAATGCGTCTCCAGAAAGAACATACTGGGGACAGACCTATTGCCGAGCAGATCGGCGCCGGTGAAGACCTTCTAAACCTCCGTATTCATCAGATTCGAAAGCGAATTGCTGTCATCCAGGAAAAGCTGGATTCCATATCCAAGGCGCAAGGGCTCAAGAAGAGGAAAAGGTCAAAGAAGGGCTTCCTCGAGGTCACATTGGCAGGCTACACGAATGCGGGTAAGAGCACCCTCCATAGAGCGCTGACAGGCTCAGAAGTGGAGGTAGCAGACAAGCTCTTCACTACTCTGTCAACAAAGTCCACAGAATTGCCGCTGGAGGGTCGCAAGGTTGTCCTCACAGATTCTGTCGGCTTCATCAGTGACCTGCCTAGGTCACTTCTTCAGGCATTCAATACGACATTGATGGAAATCGGAGAGGCAGATGTCATCGTTCTCGTCGTTGACGGAAGCGATTCTCTTGCAGAGATGAGGCGCAAACTGGATACTTGCCTAGAAACCTTCACGCAAATTGGAGTCAACGGCATCTCCTCGGTTGTTGCAGTCAACAAGATTGACCTCTTGGAAGAAGGAGCGATTCAAGAACGACTTGAAATCGTCAATGACGAATCACTTCGCGGTGTACCAATATCCGCCTTGAAGAACACCAACCTAGAAGAGCTGGTGCAAGTCATCGACTCCAACCTGCCTTCTCTGACACGATATCTTCTCACACTACCCTATAGTG
>JAEORS010000038.1:0-12309 GCA_016840795.1 Candidatus Thorarchaeota archaeon
TCTGACATCAGCAGTTTCGTTTAGCTTCTTTGAGGCGTCAAGAGAGCTGCTCACTGAGCCATTCATTGCATCAAGACTGCCCTTGACGAAGCGCTCTCGATATTCTGACTCCTTGGAACACCAGTCACCACCCATCACAATCAGTTCGACCTTCTGAATTGAGTGCCCAATCGTGCGGAGTTGATTGAGTCTGTTGGTCGTCTGTCGATACGAATCGAAGTCATGCTGTAGGCCCCTCATGGTGGCTGGTTCGTGGCCAGTATAGCTCTGGGGAACCCCCAGATCAGGCCCTCCTGGGCAATAAGCGCACTTACCGTGAGGGCACTTGTGCGGCTCTGTCATAACAGCTACAACTGCCACGCCAGAAACTGTTCGAACTGGTCGTTTCTGCATAAGAGGCTGGAGTATCTCAAGTTCTTCGGGAATAGCAGCCTGAAGCACATCAGCATTTGACGGCACTCGGGAAGCCTTCTTCCCTGCACATACTCTGGTCTTGATTCGGTTTATCTCCTGCCTTGTGAGAGACTTCTCTGAAGTGAGTAGGGCGTCTATTATCTCCCTGTGAAGGCTATAGTCATTCAACACAGACATTCTGATTCAGTGATCTGCGATGTGCGATTAAAGAAATCGGTCTGACAGATGTCACTACACAAGGTAAGGCTTAAAACATGAACCTGCGATGACGGGTGTAGCGAAGAGGTAGAATAGAATGCCTGGTTCACACGGTTCTTTGACAAAGGCTGGAAAGGTGCGTGAGTCGACCCCAAAGGTTCGAAGTCGTGAAAGGCACACTCCGATCCCTAGAGTACGCAACAAGAACAACTACACGAAGCGCTTCGTGAAAGGAAGGCTAGTTGGGCAGGCTAAGACTAGGTAATCTTCAGCACTCTTTCTTCAGACCCATCGAATCCCGATGGTATTCCCCAAACTCAGTTATGCGTTCAAGCTGACTTCTATTGAACACTGGACCATCGATGCAGACAAGGTCACCAGTGGGATCCATTGCGCATGTTCCACAGAGACCACACCCGCACTTCATGAAACGCTCCAATGATGCTTGAAAACCCATCTTCTTCTCAGTGGCCAACTTGTGCAGCCCAGATAGCATCAGCTCCGGACCACAAGTGTAGAGGACCTCAGCGGTCTTGGATGACAAGATGTGTTTTGCGGCATCTGTAGCTAGTCCCTCGAACCCCGCCGAACCGTCATCTGTGGACAGTTCCAAATTGAACCCGTTTATGGTCAATGCTTCGAACTCCTGTGTATACACAAGTTCGTCCTTTGTCTTCGCACCATTTAGAAGGACTACATCTACGCCTCGGTCGAGCAGTTCATAGGTCAGGGGTCTGAGTGGAGCCATTCCTATCCCGCCGCCCACTACAAGGGCGCTCTTGCAGTCTGAGTCGAAGTACGTACCAAACGGCCCTCGTATTCCGATTCTCTGTCCTTTTTGCATGGAGGCTAAGGCATTCGTGGCCTCTCCGATGGGAAGCACGGTGATCCCAATCAGAGGGGGTCTCAGAAGCGACACGCTCATCGGAATCTCGTCTACTCCTGGTATCCATACCATCAGGAACTGCCCTGGATGGATGTTCTCAACCGCGGGGTGCTCGAAGACTAGCGTACGTGCATACTTGTTCTCTTTCACGACATCGGTAACAGACACCGCTGTCGGATTACCCATTAGTTGTTCCATGTCCAATGTTCAGTCCCTCCCGGCTGCACCCACAATCTCAGAGGTGCTTACAAAGCCCTCTTCTCGAAGGTACTTCTGAACACCTTCTTTGATTCTCTGAAAGACATCAATCCCGGAGATGAGTGCAGTACCAATCTGAATGGCGCTCGCTCCAGCAAGATGCATCTCAATAGCATCCTCCCAAGTTGAAACTCCACCCACGCCGATGATGGGGATTGACAGCTTCCCGTACAGGTCATATACGCATCTAACAGCAATTGGAAAGATTGGAGGACCTGAGAGACCTCCCACGCGGTTTCCTAGCACGGGTCGGCGCTGGAAGATGTCAATCTTCATTCCACGAACTGTGTTTATGGCCACCACCGCATCAGCCCCAGCACGTTCCGCGGCAACACCTATGGAGAGCACGTCGGAAGCGTTGGGAGTAATCTTTGCAAAGACAGGGCAATGAACTGCATCCTTCACCGCCTTGACATAGTCGAAGGTGAGTTCCGGGTCATGGGAGATTTGACTAATCTCTGCATGTGGACAGGAGAGATTCAGCTCGATAGCTGCTGGGCCCATCTTCTCTCCCTTAACCGCAACTTCCGTGACCTCTTCCACCGTATTGCCAAATACACTCAGGACGACTGGCACGCCAGCATCTTTGAGATTCGCCATCTCGTCATGAAAAGCATCAATTCCCGGGTTTGTCAGGCCAACGGCATTGAGCAATCCTCCGTGGGAGACTGAGAGAATCGGTCCTGAATGCCCTTTCCTAGGCTCAGGACCGATTGACTTGGTGACAACGGCATCAGCGCCAGAATCCGCCACTCGACGGAGTATTGAACCAGTCACTCCCAAGATCCCTGATGCAAGCCAGTATCCTTCTATCTTCAACAAGACACCTGGGTGAGTCAGGAACATGCAAGCGGTAATAAGGAAAGTGGCTATTCGCGTGAGAACCCAAGTTCGCTGAATAGTCAAACTTATCCGCTGCTCGGCCAGTCACTCATTCTCGGGGTACACATATTGAAGACCTTCCTAGTCCTCACAAGCTTTGGGTTCTTTCTGCTTGACAAAGATGGAGAAGTAGTATCAAAGCATCTTACATACCCGGATTCTGGACTTGCTGCTTCAGAGATTGCTGCCGTTGACAATGGCGAAGTGACTGAGAATCTCAGAAGCGTGGCAGAAGAACTGAGCAAACTAGGAACTGATGGACTAGTTGTGGAGAACAGCGCTCTGGGACAACTTCTGTCGCAACTGGTTTCGATACCAGTCTCTACTGAGGAGGACTCTTCAGTCACCAAATGGTTTCGTGAGAACCAAGACTCGCATCTGATAGACAACGGTATCCTTGAATCCAAGAGTGACGTAGACTCGTTTAGACGTGAGGTTTCAATCCAACTGGCCAGGGCGGCAATAACAGCGGCTAGTGAGGAGAGAGACCTCCTTGTCAAACATGCTATAGATGCGATTGGGGAGATAGACAAGTCAATGAATGTGTTGGTGATGCGGCTCAGGGAGTGGTACTCGCTTCACCACCCGTCACTGAACAGACTAGTGGAGGATCAAGATCTATACTCCCGAATAGTTGTCAGTTTTGCCGGACGTACCGATGTCAATGAAGACCGTTTGATTGAGATTGGTGTGCCCACATCATTGGCCCGTTCAATAGTAGAGAACTTGAAGAAGGACATCGGTGCCCCATTTCAGCCAGCAGACCTTGCCGTAGTTCGAAGTCTTGCAGAAGGTGTTCAGAACTTGTACAAGAGGAGAGTAGATCTTGAAGGCTATGTAACTGAGATGATGACTTCAGTCGCACCCAATATTACTGCCCTTGTGGGCCCATTGGTCGGAGCCCGTTTGATAAGCCTCGCAGGATCTTTGAAGGACTTGGCCAGGAAACCGTCCAGTACAGTCCAGGTATTTGGTGCTGAGAAGGCTCTTTTCAGAAGCCTCAAGACCGGCGCAGATCCTCCAAAGCACGGCATAATCTATCAAGTACCTGATGTTCATTCGGCACCGTACTGGCAGAGAGGAAAGATTGCAAGAGCACTAGCCGGAAAGATATCCATAGCAGCCCGTATCGATGCATACTCCGACCGAGATGTTGGAGAGAGCCTGAGGCAGAAGTTCTTGAAGAGAACAGAAGAGATCAAAAGACAGAATCCCGAGGCTCCACCACCCAAACCTCCTAAGAAACACCCCCGCCGCACTCGAAAGACTCAAGGAAAGAAGAGGGGGTTGAGAGGAGGAGGCAGCTAGTGCTCAAGGTTGTGCCCCACAAGTTTCCAGGCATTTTTGAAGTGCAAGACAAGGGAAAGTCCTCTCTTGCAACTCGCACGCTTGTTCCAAGACAGAGTGTCTACGGGGAAAGGGTAATAGCTGATGGCGAACACGAGTACCGCTATTGGACACCGAGAAGATCCAAACTCGCAGCGGCCATTCGGAGAGGACTGGTACAGATGCCAATTCAGCCGGGTTCCAGATTGCTGTACCTAGGAGCTGCATCTGGTACTACTGTGAGTCACTGTTCTGACATTGTCGGCCCTGACGGAGTTGTGTATGCGGTGGAGTTCTCACCGAGGGCCGCTCGAGGGCTTCTAGAATTGGCACAGTCACGGAGCAACATAGTGCCTATTGTTGAGGATGCAAGATATCCGGCGAGGTACTCCTCTCTCGTATCTGGCCCCATAGATGTAGTCTACCAAGACATCGCACAACCGGACCAATCCCGTATTCTTCGTGACAACGTCAAGACCTACTGCTCCTTCGGTGCTTGGGGACTCATAGCAATCAAGGCTAGGAGTATTGATTCAGTAGCGCCTGTTGACAAAATTTACAGCAAGGAGGTCGCCACTCTTGATAGATTGGGACTTGAGGTGACTGAGAACATCGACCTTGAACCACTAGAAAGAGACCATCGCTTTGTGGTCTGTCGAGTCACGGAGGAAATAGGTTGAATCCGCCCATTGATAGAATAATCGAACACGAGATTGATTCGATTAACGACCATATGCCGGTCACCAGACACACAGTAGATGAACTGTTGCAGTCTGATTCACCTCACTACATAACGAGGGGGGGTGAAGTTTCCATTCTCAAGAAAGATGAGATTGCGAAGATTGCAGGAGAGGTTCCATCTCGATTTCACAAGGATATCAGGCTTCCCATTGTGATTCTACGCCGGATGGACTACGGACCTGGGATCTATTCGATTTCAGGGGAGAAGGCCGAGCTATTTCTTGTTCATCGTGTCCTAGGACATGTTGACCTACAATGGGGAGATTTCCAGACTTGGAAGCCGGTGGAGAAGCTGATGCGCCCACAAGTACAGGCCGTAAGACGGAGGTTTCCTTCTACCACCTGCATAGGTTTCGTCACAACAGTAGACGACGAATGAAATCGGGTTGACCGACTCTATGCATAGATGCAGCAGCTTACATTCAGAAATGTCTAAAAAACTTCAAGAGGGAACACGAGAAAGGCTTCTAGGATGACAAGAGCACGAACACAGCTAATCAAGGAGGTAACTGCAAACCTAGAGGAGGCTGGGTTCGACATCTCAACACAATGCGACGTGAGACCTAGCTGCTTTGACATGGCAGCACGAAGAGGGGACCAACTGATTCTGATCAAGATGCTTGGCAACATAGATGCATTCACCCAAGAGGATGCAATGGCGTTACAGCTCGTGGCACAGTTCTTTGATGCAGTACCCTTGATTGTGGGGAAGAAGACTAGGAGGGGAATCCTGGATAACGGAGTCGTCTACAGAAGGCACGGAGTTTCCACAGTTGCTCCACACAGCTTCCAGAGCATGATAATCCAAGAGGAGAAGCCAAGAGAGTTCATTCAACGAGGTGGAAGGTTCGTCACGATTGATGGTGCCAAGTTGAAAGAGGTTCGAATCTCACGTAGCATGACACAAGAGGAGCTAGCAGGATGCATCCAGGTCTCTGCACGAGCGATTCTTGCGTACGAGAAAGATGAGATGGATGTCAGTACTGATGTGGCGGAGCGTCTGGAAAAGGAGCTAGAGGCCGACCTGATGATTCCTATTGACTTCCTGACTGAAACATCCATTCGCAAGGACATTCCCCAGAGTAGTACCTCGCCTGACATGCCATACCTCACTCAGCGTGTAAACGACTTCTTCGAGAAGCTGGGAATGACTGTGTGGTGGACGGATAGGGCTCCCTTCCATGCTGTTGCGAGTGAGAAAGGCCCTCCTCTGATGTCCGGAGTTGGCTCACTCAGGAGTTGGACTCTTCAGAAGCGTATGGAGATTATGAAGAGCGTTTCGCAGGTGACAGAGTCTGACGCGGTGGTCATTGTCGAAGAGGGGCAGACAGATGAGTGTGTGTCAGACGTGCCGGTAATAAGGCAGCTTGAGCTGGATAACATAGACAAGCCCCGTGAACTTAAGAAGATCATCGAGGAAAGGTCGGAGAGATAGTCTAATCGCCATCAAGACGGGATTGAATACTCTCAGCTTCATCTAGGATTCGCTTCACGGACTCCCAGCTCTTCCGGACTATAGGCGGCAGGCGAGCGCCCCGTTTTACGAGATTTTGTACGTATCTCACTGACTTGGGATCATTCGGATATCCCGATCCGAAGTCGCCATAGACCTGATGCAGCTCTGCAATGACCCTCTCCCGTTCTTCCTTTGCAATGATTGATGCTGCAGAAACTATTGGATACTTCGAGTCAGCCTTGTGTTCAGAGATAATCGTGCACCCTTTTGCCAACAGCCTACTTCTTTCTCCGATTACATCGCCGAACCGGTCAGCCTTCACGTCTGCTGCGTCAAGATACGCAACTCTGGGCTGCAATTCCTTCAACACTGAAACGAACTGCCCAATCTCAATCTCGTTGAGTGAAACACCTCTTCTGCGGAGTCTGTCAATATCCGAGGCCGTAACAGAGCTAAGCTCCACCTTCTTGGCAATCTTGCGAACTGATGCCGCAAGCTGACTTCGCCGTCTTGGGGTCAGAACCTTAGAATCCCTGACCTTGAGTTTTGCTAGGCTTGGAAGTGCATCATCTTCAAGCAGAACACCACAGACCACCAGTGGACCAATCATTGGACCTCGTCCTGCCTCATCGACTCCGGCAGTGCCCCAAAGACCCTTGTTTCTGGGATTTGATTCGCTCATGGCTATCGGGCAACAGAATTCTGCTGGACCTACTTAATGGTTGTCAAAACGAATGTGCGCGTGGCGGTGGAAATGGTGGGGCGAGTGGGATTTGAACCCACGATCGACGAGTGTCTTCGGCGACGGTCAGATTCATGACCCCGCTGTTCTGGCTCGAAATGAGCCTAGATCTGGAGCCCGTCGCCATGCCGGACTAGGCCACCGCCCCGAAATCGAGGGCGAGGACACTGACACGGGTTAAGAACTTTTCGTAGGAGAAAGGGGTGTCTGGTCATCAGAACGACGTGAAGAAGCGTCGCGTCGGTCACAGACTATATTAACCAAGATGAGAAGAACAGCACAAAACGAAGGGGAAAACATCTTGGATATCGGAAAATGCCCAAAATGCGATAACTTCCTGACTAGCGAAGACATAACGGACCTGAAATTCAGGGGCGTTCTGTACACGCACTATGCCTATGTCTGTAGAATATGTGGCTACATAATCGGATTCAGTGCAGGCCGGCCGTAGTGTCGGCGTATCTCGTGATTTGAAGGGAGGTTCTGACCGAGAAGCACTTCCCCTTTCAATGTCTTTGGTCGGGGATTAGCCTCTATGAGCATTCCTATCTCCATTGTAATCGGTCCCCAGTCCGATGTCATGTGCCTCTTCAATGCCACTGGAAGTCATCCCATTCTTGGAGTGCCATCGTCTTGCATTCATATCTGGTCTGCATCGGAGCAGTAGCTTTGCATCGTTGTTGCAGAATGCTGAGAGTATCGTATCTGTCCTGATCCTAAGCAATCATGTCCCGCAAATAGGGAGCCCATGTATTGTGGCAATCTGTCTTTGCATCGTGCAAACTCGACTCCGCAAAGCTAGGGTCTTCATCTGAAACCTGAAAGATGACTTCCTGCTGTAGGCTCTCTAGCATGTCGCATACCTCATCCAGATCCATAGGCAAAAGACCATCTTCAAGTCGACACTTGATCTTGAAGCCTCTTGTGTACTCGATTCTTGCGGCCCAAGAGTGACGTGCCAATACTTGGTCAATTGCCATTCTTAGTATTCTCTTTGCCACTCTGGCCCCCATGGCTTTCGAGCAAGCCTTCATCATTCGTGTAAGTATGCATTCATTGATGAGAACCAGCTGCCGCTCGAGTGACGCTCTTTGGATTAGACCCCTATTTACGAGAAGTCCAAGCTCTAGGAGACTGTCCCCAACATGCTGAGGCTGTACCTTCCTGAGTATTGAAGCAATAGGTGATCGTCCATCGAGAGCACCTATTGTCTTGATTGAGTCGATGGAAAGACCCAAAGGATTACTGGCTGTTAGAAGAAGACTAGATGACCCTCCCGATAGTAGGAGAATGTCATTCTCATCGGGCACATAGACTACGTTGATACTTCTGTTCCAGAGGGCTCTGGATATCACCTCAGCTGTGTCGGCAAAGCTTGCATCTAGAATGCTCATGGCCTCGTCCAGCGTCTGTCTGTCCTTCATACCAAGGAGAATCTTTGCTATCTTGAATGACCAGCTTGGCAAGTCAGATGATATCGATTCTTCATTCCAGTCTAATCCCTTGAGAATGACTGACCTTCCGCATAGTCTGTCGCCAACAAACGTTCGCCTGACGAAATTGTCGAACTCTTTGAACGCACCTCCTTCAATCCCATCTGCATCCCTTAGCACAGCGAAGCAGTCCTCGAATTCCCTAACAACCCGGCGCAATCTGCTCCTGACTTCATCTGTTTCTCTTTTCACTACCAGAACGCCTAGAGCCCAATCCCCTCCCTCAACGAGGAGAGTGGAGTCAGAACCATAATGGGTCCTCCAATGGGTCAGCTCCTTTCCTGTTATTTCGCCCATGAAGCTTGTTATGGCTGACACAAATCCGGAGATGACTTGTGCATCTTGAACCCCATGTACAAACTCATGGGAGTATGGGGCTACACCTGTGAATCGGTTCAGAATGAATAGGAGTTTCTCATTGGAGAGTTCTGAGTAATCTTGCGTCGTTGCCCTGCCCTCTTGGACGCCCAAGAGGGAAGCTAAAATGCTGCGAGACGAATTTCCGACCCTCACTTTGAGGCGTCCCTCTTTATCTGGTTTGTTACTATGATGAAACGTACTTGCCGATGGCATCAAAGAGATCCTTGCTTCGAATTGGCTTGGTCAGAAAGCCCAGAGCTCCAACACTCATAGCTTCATCTTCCACTGTATTGTCTGCACTTATGAACACAATCACGGCGGAAGAATCAAGGTGCAAGATTTCACGGGTTGCTGTCACTCCGTTCATCACGGGCATCCGATGGTCCATAAGGACAATGTCTGGCCTCTTGTTCAATGCTACATACTTCTCTATAGCTTCAGCTCCATCGTATGCATGCTCAACGACAAAGTGACCGCCAATGGTTAGGATTCGCTCAAGTACCTTGTGAAGAAAAGTATCATCATCAACTATCATGACTCCGACCATTATTGACTTCCCTCCTGGCCAGTCTCATCTTTCTGTGTATACCTCATTAGAATAACAAAGTTGGCTCCCTTTGAATGGTCATTCTCTACTCTATCCTCAACACGAATGTATGCTCCGTAGCTATCTAGAACAGTCTTCACCAAAGTCAACCCGAGTCCTAGACCCATTATGCTCTCTCTACGATGAGAAAGCTTGTCAAACACCATCTCCTTCTCGAGATTAGGAATCCCCGGTCCATGGTCCTTGATTTGAATTCGCAAAAAGGGAGTGTGTTTGATGACTTCCGACTCCACCTCAATCTTGACCTCTGGCTTCGTGTCGAATTTCATAGAATTATGAAAAAGACTGAAGAACACATCCTCCAAGAACCTGTCTGCCATCACAGCATGCTGACCAGGGGCAAGGTCTGTTGTTAGCTTCAGTTGCTTGTCGGGAAACGCCTTGTCTGCTAGTTCGGCTGCGGCCGTTATTACTTCATGCAGGTCCAGCAAAGCGGTCTTTGGGCTCTTTGCGTAGATTTGAGTGATCTTACGAACGTTGGCAACGAGGCTGGACGCTCTCTCCAGCTCAGACAGCCCCTCCTGAATAAGCCCTTCATGCTGAGGAGGAATATCTGGACTCAACAGGAGAATCTCTAGCATGGACAGTATCTCTTGATTTATGTTCATGAGATCATGAGCCATTAGGTCTACAAGGAATTCATTGCGTGCCCTTGACTCAGCCAATTCCTCCTCGGTCTTCCTGCGATCAGTGATGTCCCTGAAGAAACCAGTTGCTGCAACTATCCTGTCTTCTTCTCTGCGTGGGAACAGGCTGCCCTCCACGACTCTCGTGTCGCCCTCCTTTGTCACCAAGACTACTTCCACATCCGTCTTGGTTTTTCCTTTCAGGACTTGGGAAATCAGCTCTTGGTGTTTCTTCAGGTAACCAGGGAACAATATGTCTTTGACTTTAAGCTCTCTCAAATCCTTCTCTGAATATCCAAGAGTTACGAGCCATGCACGGTTGACAAATTCGAAACTGCCGTCAGGCTCGATACTGTGAATCAGGTCGTTTGTCCCGTCAATCAGAGAAAGAACCAGCTGCAGATTTTCCAATTTGGCCAACATCCATACCTATGTCTCAGGAACGTCTTTGACAGGCAACACACGAGTCCTGCATTGCGATTGGATTCCCGTGAATTATGAATCTTGTTCGTAGGAATCATTGTCAGTCCTTCAGTGCTGAAACGCGGATGTTGCATCTCTTCTCTCTAAGATTCGGACTCCAGACTGTTTCCATAATCTGCCCACTCTGAGAATACTCATAAGTAGCAGATGGCGTATTCAAGCTAGGTCCAAGAGGACTCGAATAAGCTGAAGTCTGAGAAGACTACCAATCCTTCGTGAACCATGAGTCAGATTCATGGAACAATGAAGAGAAATCGTGACGAGGGGCATTCTTGTCTGCTGATGATAGAGTTGCACATCAAATAGTGTGTCTACACAACATTACAAAGCTTCTCTCGGACCCAGAGCGAGAACTAGAAGAAGTCCTTGACACACTCGTGCATCTCCTCCCTGAAGGATGGCAATTCCCAGACATAACAGCAGCGAGGATAGTGTACGATAGTAGACAAATGTGCTCATCCAATTTTGTGGAAGCTCCATGGGTACAGTGTGCTGAGATCTGGGTACTTGATAGGAATGTGGGTAAGTTAGAGGTTCGATACCTGACAGAGAAACCTGAAGCAGATGAAGGACCCTTCCTTCTACTAGAACGAAACCTTCTAGAAACGGTGGCAGCTGAGCTCGGGAATTACTTCGAACGCAAGGAGATGGAACAGACAAGAGCGCGACAGACTAGAGAGCTGGAGCTGTACGCGTCACTCCTACGTCACGACCTGAGAAACGATGTGGGGGTTCTTCTTGGCAATGTTGATGCCATCAGGATGTTGGCATCAGATAGAGATGAAATCGTGGAAGAGCTGCTAGTTTCCACTGAAGCAGTCTGTGACCGAATGCTAAGCCTTCTCAAGGCGTTTGGCCTTTCAGTAAAGATGGCTGAGGGCAACATCGTTTCTTTGGTCAGGAGAGTGTCCAAACAAGCAGAAGAGGCCAGCATGAATCTCTCAGTTGTAATAGAGGTAGACGATGACGCAGAAGAGCTAACAGTCCCTGAAAGTGTCCTTCTTCCCACGGTCTTCGATAACCTTCTCAGGAACGCTGCTACTCATGCGGGCGAGAACCCTACAGTCAACATTAGGATATCGAGAGAAGGCGACCAAGTCAGGCTAATAGTGTCAGATGACGGCCCTGGAGTCCCAGAGGAGATTCGCGATGCGCTGTTCAGAAGAGGTGGCTCCACACGAGTTGGGGGAGGACTTGGACTTTACTTGTCACGAGAGATCGTTGAAGCAATGGGCGGCTCAATTGAACTTGAACCGTCACAGCCACGATGTGGTGCAACATTCAGCATCCTATTGCCTCTGCTCTAGTGCTTGAAGAACATGGATTGTTTGCCGCACCATTCCGCGCCTAGGAGGCTCCAATGTACATGGGAAGCTGCTCTAGGGCCATCTCAGCACTCGTGACTCCCCCTCGACAATGCTGAGTCATGAAATCAGACAGCCTTAAGACAAAGCTATGTCATCTTACTTGGTTGTCTAGGGACCAATAACACTAGACTGGGGAAGGTGATAGAGAAGATGACAGTCATGAGAAGGCTTGTGTCTCTCGTCGCAAAGAGAAAGGTGCGGGAGATTGAGCATGTGCTCAATAATCAAGTAGAACTCAATGAAGAGAGGCTCAAGTCAATTCTCAAGAAGAACAGAAGTACGTTGTACGGCCGAAAGCATGGGTTTGATGCAATATCAACGTCAGAGCAGTATGCAGAGAGGGTACCTCTGACAGACGCTGAGAGTATGCAGCCCTGGATTGAGAGAGTCCACAGGAATCCAACAGGAGGAGTTCTTACCTCTGAGGACGTTATATGGTATCTAATATCCTCGGGAACCATGGGGAAGCC
>JAEORS010000258.1:0-3249 GCA_016840795.1 Candidatus Thorarchaeota archaeon
AACCTGGGTATGGCGGCGGCACAGGATAGGAGCTTCCCTGTATCAGAAAGAGAGTTGCGCTATAGAACCAGTTGAACCCAATGCCTGAAGAATAGGTCACGATTGCTGTAGGAAGCGACATAATCACGAGCATTTTGGCAACAATCTTCAGCCAGAATCCCTTGTTCAACTCAGACTCCTCTAAGCCCTGCACGTTATTGAAATCAGCACCAATGTGTCTTCATACTGCTAAGTATTATGCGGTCCACTCTGACTACTTGTCTTCATGAGAGGATGGGTTCTCTTTGTTTCTCATATCATTGCCTTCCGACCAGAGTACGGCATGTCCAGACACGACTTAGGGAATCGAGGACTTCAACCTGCGACAACAACTGCACCAGCCAAATCGCAGTCGACTATGCGTGTACCACTGAAACGCTCCAGAAGCGCGCCTCATGGTTGGCCACAATCACTTAAGATTCATGAGCGATTCGGCCACTTCAGTCTGAAATGCCGAACCCTGATCCAGTATCTGCTTTGGATCCCTCACGATATAGGTGAAGGCATATATGACACCGAAGTTTGAATTGTCCAGATAAGTGAATTCGGGCTTTTCGAGGAAGGTCTCTTTCCATTTGCTGCAAAGTTTCAGGAACAGTGCTGTCACCTCATCAATGTCGTAGTCCTTGTGGACTTGGACTATGAACTTGTGCCTGAATATCTCATCACCACGTGTCAGGTAGCGTATCCTATCAAGGGCCGCATCGAGTTTCCCCTGGGTACCATACTCAGCATGATATTCTATTCCTCGTTCTGCCAAATAGTCGTCGACTCGTACTCGGAAGTTTGTTACCTGCGACTCTATCACCTTGCTGTTTGGCACAAACTGCCGGGTATAGTCAGGCAGAAGAAGCCTAGTATAGTTTAATGTGATTTCCGTAACAAGTCCCTCATCGTTTCCTATTCCTACGTAATCACCAACTCGGAATGGTCTCGCTGAAAAGACGTACAGCCCGCTCACTAGATTGGACAGTGCCTTGGAGAACGCCAAGCCTACTGCGGTCCCTATAAGCGCTGCTGCAGTCAGAGCAGTCTCGCGCACCACTACATTGGTCACAGTAATCAAAGTCGCAACAGCAACGCCGAAAAAGACCAGTCTTATGATGAAGATGATTCCAGAGGCTGCTTCTCGAGGCATGCCCACTTTTCTGAAAGAAGCCTTCGTAGCTCTAACGGAAATGAGGTATAGAATGTATAAGAGAAGGAGAAAGGGTATCAAGGCGACGTAGACTGCAAAATCTTGGAGTCCAAGTGGTGTCAGGATTCCTTCGACGAACGCCAAGAACGTCTCAAAGGGGTCTGGTGGAGTGCCCTGCATCGAAATCTATCACCGAACCCCTCAGCTCTGTACTTCGAATAAACTCTTCGGAGGAAACAGACGAGGTGCCGGACCCATCGGACTCTGAACGTGCATTCCTCATACAGTCCGGAGTCAGAAGAGACTTCTGGTTTCGGCTCTCCTTCTCAAGAAGAAGCCCCAAATCAATAGTACAATAGATGCTGCTATGGCACCTACTCCCACGAATACGCCAAGGAAGACGTTGATATCCTGCAACTGAGAGCCAAATATGAAGACCATGAGTGTGGCATACACAAGTGCAATGAACCCGATTACCACCCCAACGGTTGAGAAGAGCACAAATCGAGTGGCATACCACTGAATTCGGTCATATGCCTGCTCCTGAATCTGCTCCCACATGATGCGCTTCTTCTTTTGAGTACTCCGCTTTCCTCCTGCCCTGCGTTTCCTATCCGACATCAAACAATCCTCCTGACAACCTATGCGGCTAGGCTCCTGCGAAGTCGGTCACCTTCGTTTCGCATCCAGTATAGACCCCAGACTGCAAGAAAGGCTCCAATGACGAAGAATGCAGCTCCTATGAAGATGGCTCCGAAGAACACAACAGGCAATAGAGATGGACCATAGACCCAGTATGCCAGCACCGAGTATACGATACTCACAGCGCCAACAGCAACCATAATCACACACCCCACAATGTACTTTGACGCAATCGCCATGATGTCTAGGCTACCTTCAACATCTATGTCCGACATCTGGTCACACTTCCGAAGTGCAATGGTTGACTGCTTTCTTATCTAACCGGTCGTGTTCAGTGCGTATTGTCCTGAGAATAGAGAATCCCGATTCTGACGCATGCCGTCAACAGTCCTCGGTTTGAGGGTTCAGCAATCTCCGTTCGAATGAGAAGCAAATGACCATCCTTGTAGGTTGGTTGCAGGAAAGAGAAATGGGTTGGGGAACAATGAGTACCCCAACACAGGATGATATGTCTAATAGCGTCTTCCGCCGCCACGGCCTCGCCCGCCATAGCGGTCTCCGCCACCGTAGCCACCGCGCCCGCCATAGCCTCTGTACGGTCTCTCATGCTCCGCAGCTGACACGTCGTTCTCAGCGTTAACTTCCTCGATTTCTTCATCGGCATCACTGACAACGCCATATCGTCCAATGTTGAGTCGCAGGTGTCGCTGAAATAGTCCAGTGTAGCCATTCTCTAGCTTGTATGTTTTTCCAACTTCAATCTGCTCGATTGTGTCGTCCCAAAGGGGAATCACAACCGTGCCTGTTGAGTCGCCAACAACAGTGTCTGCAACGCGATGTGTCGCTCCATCATGCCGCGAGGTCACTTCGCGTGTTTCACCTTTCTCAAGGACTTTGAAGGAGATGGTGAGATTCTTCATTCTGGGTTTCAGTTCGGAAACCGTCGCAAGAACAGGTTCAGGTTCAGTCATCATAATTCACTCAGTTAGAGTATAACAGGTGTGCAAAACGAGAATGGGTCTTCCGGGAATCGCCCGGGGGTCGGGTACGCATTCGTAGGAGACGACGTGCTCGTCTTACCTGCAGTTTCAGACATACTTCAATTGCTAATAAAGGTGTCCAGAACGGCCTAGGTGAGGCATCAAGCTATGAAGTGTATCTTGGGGTGTTGTTCTTGAACCAAACTGGGACCTTGGCATCGTCGACCCTGTCCGAAGTTGGCATGTACGGTTTGATGTCGACGACCGGAGTGTTGCCCAATGCATCTATCTGGTCGAGGTAAATCCTCCGCCGATTATTGTCGACCTTGGTGATTGCGACAATTGAATGACCAATAGGTGTAGGTCTCGCAGGCGATCTACTGGCAAAGACCCCTGAAAGCTCAGCACCCTCTTTAGGAGGATAGCCACTCAGGTTAGCTCGGTCCTGGG
>JAEORS010000259.1:0-3247 GCA_016840795.1 Candidatus Thorarchaeota archaeon
GGGGCGGGCAGACCAGTGACAAGGGGTTCTTGAATGATGAGATTTCGAGAATCGCCATTCACGAGGTCCGAAAGGTTGAGGGCGAGATCCGACACTTCAGTAACGACGATATCGCCTTCGCTCCCGGAGCAAATGTGCATGGTGAACTTGACTGGGAGCATCGATACGAGTGCATGAGATTTCACACCGCTCAGCACGTTCTGTCCAGGTATCTGCAATTGAACTATGAAGTCGAGACTGTCGGAAACATGATCACTCCGGGGAGAAGCAGAGCTGATTATTCACCGCTTGATGACTTCGGAGATGAGATGAAGGCCGATGTCGAAGCCGGTGTAAACGCCTTGCTTACTCAGAATCTCGAAGTGGAAACTCGTTTTATGGAGCGAGCGGAGGCAATCAAGTTCCTGAAAGACAAGGAATACCAGACTCGATACCTTGAGATGGTCCCAAAGAGTGTGAAAGAGTTCAGAGTCTTAATCATAGGTGACTATGATGCATCTTCCTGCGCAGGAACGCATGTTTCAAACACAAGTGAGATTGGAACGATAAAGATTGGCAAGAGCAAGAATGTTGGCGCAGGAAAGAGAAGAATCTACTTCAGTCTGTTACCATAGTGACACTGATGAGCATCCAACAGTTTTTAGGCCGATGTGACAAACCATTCGCGTGGTTCTGACTGATGAAAGCTCTTGTGCTCACTGCGGGAAAGGGAGAACGACTCTGGCCTCTGACATCAAACAGGTCCAAATCAATGCTAATGATTGCAGGTCGTCCCGTGCTCCAGTATATCATCGATAGTCTCAAAGAAAATGGAATCCTGGACATTGTAGTCGTGGTTGGCCACGGCAGGGAGGAATTGATGGGTCACTTCCAGATGGGCGGTGATCAAGGCGTAAGAATCCGCTATGTTGTCCAACATGAGCAGAAGGGAGTTGAACATGCCATTCTATCTGCCCGGGAAGAAATCGAGAATGAGGAAGAGTTCCTCCTAGTGAACGGTGACGTCCTTGTGGAACCAGAAATGGTGGAGAGGGCTCTCAACAACCACAGAACCATGAACTCAGATATTTCTATGCTTGTCACATTGGTGTCGAATCCCGAGCAGTTCGGCACAGTGAGAATGGACGCCAGTGGGGCCGTCGAGAAGCTTGTGGAGAAAGGCGGACCAGACCGCTATGTCAGTAACTATGCCGTTGCTGGAGTTTCCGTGTTCAAGAATGAAACACTTCCATTACTGGTTGAGAATATTACAATGGAGCATACTGTAGAGAAGATGATTGCAGACGGCAAGATTGTATCTGCAGTGGTCTGGGAGAAAGAATGGGCTGAGTTCACTTGGCCCTGGGATATTCTCAGCGCCAACCGGATTGTGATGGACCGAGAGCTCAAGGGCAAAGGTAGCTTCATCGCGGAGTCTGCCAAGATACACGAGAATGTCACTTTAGAGGGGCCCGTATACATCGACGAGGGCTGTGTCGTCCGGCCAGGTACTACAATCAGTGGGCCAGTTTACATAGGGAAGAAGACGTATGTTGGAAACAACTCACTTGTCCGAGACTACTCAAGCCTTTGTGAAGGGGTTCATATCGGCTTCGGCGTCGAGATGAGAAACTCGATGGTGTTTGACCGCGTCAAAGTCGGGAGAATGACGTTTGTTGCTGACTCAATCATCGGAGCTGATTCGTGCATAGAAGCAGGAGCTCAGATGTGGAACTGGAGACCTGGAGACAGACCCATCTTCATGACGTATAGGGACGGAGAAGTAGAGATTCCCAGCAGGAAGTTCGGAGCAATCATCGGAGACAATGTGGTTGTTGGAGTCAACGTTTCTGTGATGCCGGGCATGCGGATTGGAGAAGGGAGCGTAGTTGCAGCAGGTTGCGTGGTCGATCAGGACATCCCTGAGTCCAGCGATGTTAGTGTCAAGCAGAAACTGACAATTAAGAAGAAGCAGGAATAGAAGCGAGTTTCGCTATTGGTTTTCATCGAGCTGGAACTGGCCAATCTCCACGTCATCTGCGTATATGAAGGCGGTTTTCTCTCGGACAAGTATCTTGATGTCTGCATCGCTGCGTATAGGAGGCAGTATCAACAGATTTCCCTCCACAACTATCGTTGTAGCTCGTTTCTCGTCGTGGGTAATCGTGTCATGAAGAACATCGAGGTCCTCTCTCGTAGACCTGGAGGGGATGAGCCTGAAGTCTTCCAGAAGTCTATCAAGACTTCGAATTTCACGAGGATTCAGCAGACTGCGAATGGTCGCATAGCCCAAGTATCGGTCTCTGCCCCCATGCAGAATGTGGTCATCATATTTCCCTGTGAGGGCCCTCTCTACAGCGAGATATGGGCCAAGTCCCCGATTGAGAACATCCTGGTCTGTCTTCATCTCCGAGTTCCAATCCCATGCTTGTGCAGGATGGCTCAGCTCATGAGAAATGAGTCCAAGAAGCGCCGGCTCAGGCCAGTCTTCCGACTTGACACTACAGGTCACCCGAATCTCCCTCAGTCCGCCCCACCTCACATGGGCATATGATGCGATTCCACCGTAGCCCACCACAATGTTGGTTTGACTCAGTTCTGGATATGCGTATGAAACCAAGCGTTGAGCCACATCCATTAGTATCGGCGACATTTCGGACATGAGTAGATACCTTCACAAAGTCCTCTATACTGGCCTTCAGAGCGAAGATGAGCATTCAGCAATGAGCATCTTTAAAAGTCAAACCCAAAACCTTCGCGTGACCTCTCAACAGTCAAAAGGAGAGTGATTGTTATCAGCCGCAAGAGATGGGGCAAGAAAGCCGAGAAGACGGAGAAGATAGTCCGGGACGCCATTCTCAAGTCAGACGTCGAAACAGGTATCGATGAGTATCTGGCCAAATCAAGGTCCGTTACACAGTACGAGTTGGCAAGCAGGTTCAACATTAGAATGAGCGTTGCGCGGAGCATTCTGAGGGCAAGGGAGGCGGACGGCACACTTGTTCCCTACGTAAGAGAAGGCGGCTTCGAGGCCTACACGACTCCTGCTGACCTTGAGAAGACGCAGACCGACCGTCCGATCATGATAGCAGATGCCCTTGAGAAAGTGGCTTCATCAGTTCCAAAGACTGCTGTCATAACTGAGGAGATGGATGCTCAGCTGATTGCTGCATCTGCTGATGACGGAGTAGGCATTGTGAAGCCTGGGCGCATTGCCAGACAACGCAGAGAGGTAGGTGAGAAGAAGGAGAAGGCCAGACCGAAGCTC
>JAEORS010000260.1:0-3243 GCA_016840795.1 Candidatus Thorarchaeota archaeon
ATCCCATGTAGGCTGCCGCCTTCTCTTCGGTCGGATTCTTTCTTTATAGTTCTCCATGCTCCAAAGAAGGTATAGCTCACAAGACCCCAGCAGAGGACAATGGTCATTGCATACGCAACTAGCCTCACAAGGTTTGCGTCTATGCCTGTCAAGTAGGCGAGAATATCCGCATTCGTGATGATGACCATTCCAAGAGGAAAGAGCGTGCCAATTGCAATCAGGGATCTTCCCCACGCTCTCCTAAAGAGATAGTCCTCATACCTTTCAACAACATCAAGGGCCTCAAGGACTCTGTCGAGCGCCTCCATCATCGTTCACTTCCTTTGTATACTATGCAGAAACTAGGCATCATTGAAGATTAAGTGGTCGCACTCTTCTGTATTGCAGAACTTGTTCTCTCCTTATTTACACATGAATCTTAGGTATTCGCATGACAGATACAATCGCAGTAAAGATAGAAGACGTCTGTAAGGGCTACAATGGAACTCAGGTGCTTAAGGAGGTCCGCCTTCAAATCAGGATGGATGAGTTCTACGTTCTGATGGGACCCAATGGATCTGGGAAGAGTACACTCCTTTCCATAGTAGCTGGGACCAATCCTGCTGACTCGGGGCACATTGAGATTCTCAGTCGAGATGTCTTTATGGAGAGTGAACAGGCGAAGAGCTGCATCGGTTATGTACCACAGGAGAGCTTCTGTTCGGCTTTCTTGACTGGCAGAGAGAACCTTGAGTATTTCGCTGGACTCCTGGGACTGAACAAATCCAAATCCAAGAGAAGGATTGCAGATTTGCTAGAGATGATGCAACTGGCTGAACATGCCAACAGGAGGGTCGCAGAGTACAGTGGTGGCATGAGAAAGAAACTGGAGGTGGCCACTGCACTACTCGGTGACGTGAAGGTGTTGCTCCTTGACGAGCCAACTACCGGACTTGACCCCGGGGCAAGAAAGGACTTCCTCAACCTTCTGAGTGATATCAACGATCAAGGAACCGCCATCTTATTGGTCACGCACATTGGCGAAGATGCAGATGCAGCCTCGCACGTTGGTTTCATGGTGGACGGAAGAATAGCAGTTGAAGGAACACCTGACGAGCTAAAAGCGATGAGTGGGCTAACAAGCACCATTGTTGTCGATGCGACTCCTAGAACAAAGGACTTGATGATACTTCTTGCGTCTCTCGATGAAAGCTGCATTGTGGAAGAATGTGATGACGGTTTCAGAATAGCCTCTGACAGCCCGATGAAACTCATTCCGCAGATCGCGAATGCACTCTCGAAATCTGGATACCACATGCACAGTGTTGACACCCACCCTCCCAGTCTGGAAGACGTGTTTCATCAACTCACAGACTCTTCCGTCAGAGGTGAGGTTCAATGAGCAAAACGAATCAAGTTATGGCCTCCATGGCGCGGTCAATGAGAATCTTTCTTCGCGACAAGGCAATCGTTGGGTCATCAGTGTTAATTCCGGCAGTCTTTCTTCTGCTTCTCCCTCAGGTGATGTTTAGCGACGTTCCCAGCCAGATTATGCCGGCTATGAAAGGATACTTGGTCATTGCAATGGTAATCCTCCTCATCGCGAGTATTGGTGTGAGCAATCTGGCTGGTTCTATAGCATCGGACAGAGACCACGACCTCTACTCCAAACTCTCCTCAATGCCCATTAGTCCTTGGTATGAAAGTCTTGGTCGTGTTATGGCAGTCATGATCTTCTCAGCAATAGGCAGCATGCTTCTGATAACTCTCGGGCTCATCTATGGCGCTGAGCTAGCACTATCGTGGCTAGACGTAGTATTGGCCCTCGGCATTGGGTTCATAGTTGCTGTTGCAGCCGTTGGCATCGGCATGATTTTGGCTTGTGTTGTGAGAAGCGAATCAGCTGCAGCTCATGTTGGAGTAGCGATTGTACTGGTCAACTACTTCATTGGTGTGGCAATCCCGTATGGGAGCCTGCCAGATCTACTCAAACCTCTGGCACGCGTCAATCCGATATCGTCAGGCAACGGCATGATAGCTACACTCGCCCTAGGAGCGGAGTATATCGGTTACAATCCTTGGAACGTCCTTGATCTTGGCTTGCTAGTGGGACTGTCATTGATGCTCTTCACTGTAGGACTGACTATGTATGCAAAGCTCACTTGGAGAAGGTAGTTCAGGTGATGACCGAGACCGCACAGACATCGTACTTCATGCCATCATGGATTCTATCAAAGCACGGAATGAGCCTCATGCAATACAAGTAGAAGGGCAGGGCCATCCAAGAACCACCTATGGAGAGAAGGGCTGCAAGGTCGACCACGCAATTTGATTCCTTATAGGCCGTTTCAACCAGCGCGGTCAGAAATACCCAATCATTTAACCAGTAGAAGTGGGTCGTCACTGTGAGCACTGCTGCCGGTGTCTAGTAAGAGAGGAGTAAGACCATGGATATCATCAAGGGGTTTCCTGCAACGTCGCAAAGCACATCCCAGTTGAGCACTGTCAACATCATCAAGCACGCATCAAGGAACTTCGGCAGGCAGGAAATCGTCAGCAGGAAACAGGACGGAACCATGTTTCGCTACACTTACGAGAACGCTTACGAACGAGTGCAACGCTTGGCAAACTCCCTCGAATCTTTAGGAGTTGTGGCAGGGGATAGGGTTGGAGTCTTGGCATGGAATTCTTACAGGAACCACGAGATATACTTCGGCATCCCCGGAATGGGAGCCGTTATGGTTCTGTTGAATCTGCGCCTAGCTCCAGAGGAATTGAGCTATGTTGTGAATCATGCGGGGATAAAACTCATCATCGTGGAGGAAGACCTGCTTTCGGTTGCCGAAGCTATTGCACCTATGTGCGAAACCGTCGAGAGCTACATTCTCCTCACCGACAGAGAACTGTCCGAAGTGGAAACGAAACTGGAACCAATCTACAGCTATGAGGCTTGCTTGAGTGAGGCAGCACCCGAATACGAGTGGCCCAACTTGGACGAGACCAGCGCTTCTAGTGCCTGCTACTCTACAGGTACGACGGGAAGACCCAAGGGTGTCTATTACTCCCATCGTGATGTGTACTTGCAGGCCCAGATGTATGCTCTCAATGCTATGATATCTGTGAAGGACTGTGTTCTCCAGATTGTTCCCATGTTTCATGTCCTAGGATGGGGCACTCCCTATGCGGCCACAATGGCCGGTGCCAAGCTAGTCTTCCCGGGGAAATACAGTCTGGAAGACTTGGAGAATCTCGCCAACATGGTGG
>JAEORS010000261.1:0-3226 GCA_016840795.1 Candidatus Thorarchaeota archaeon
CCATTGCCAGCGCCTCGTCGGCAGTCACCTGAGCTCCGGTGAGAATAAGCTCCATGGCCTTGCCAAGACCGACAACTCTCGGCAGTCGAGCGCACCCTCCCCATGCTGGAATAAGCCCTAGACTTACTTCCGGAGCGCCCAGCTTAGCCTCTTTCTCAGCAATCCTGATGTCGCAGGCTAAGGCAATCTCAAGACCTCCACCAAGCGCCAGACCGTTTACTGCGGCGATGGTGACTTTCGGTGTGGTTGCTAGTCGATCAAGGATTTGTTGGCCTTGAGCAACAAGATCACCCACATTGTCGGGGTCACTAAGAAGTGTCTGAGCCATCTTGAGGTCAGCCCCGGTACAATAAACCTTCTCATGATTTGATGCTACAACAATGGAACGAATATCTGGATCCTTCTCAGCCTCATCCAGAGCGTCGCTGAAGTCCTGGAGAAACTGATCGTTGATCGCATTCAGCGCGTCAAGTCTGTTGAACTTGATGACTGCTGTGTTCTTCACAGGAGACAGAAACGAGCCCTCTTTGCTGTACAACATTGTTTCGAATTCTGGCATCTCAATCACCTAAATGTGAATCTGAGCTGAGTGGGTAACGACCTACTTAAAAATCCGTTCCTGAAACACACTTCTGAGAATTAGAGATCAAGTCTGGAAGAAAACAGGGAAGACAGGGCATGATGCCCTGTACTTCTAGTCTATTTGAGGTACTTCGGAACGCTATAGCACTCGCCAAGTTCACTCTCGAGACTCCCGACGAACTCGCGGACCTTGTCAAGTCCGTACTGATCAGCCATCTCAAATGGACCCATTGGCCAACTTGCACCCAGCTTCATGGCCATGTCGATGTCCTCTTTGTTGGCAATCCCATCATCGACGAGAATCATAGCCTCACGGATTGCGGGCATGTTGAGTCGTTGCACAATCCACTCAGCATCCGCACCCTTAGGTGGCTCTGTTTCAGCTGCCTCCGCTCCGTAGTCATAGAAGCCCTTCTTGGATTTCATCCCGATATCTCCAGCATCAACCAGATTCTTCAGGGTATCAGGAGGTTTGAAGCAGTCACCAATCTCCCGATAGAGTGTCGACATGGCGTTGTAGGCTATGTCAAGACCCACGAAGTCGCCAAGTGCAAATGGACCAGCCGGAGCCTTGCCTATGCCAACCATGGCAGTGTCTATCTCCTCCTTTGTAGCCTCTCCTCTCTCGTACATCAGGATAGACTCACGCATGACTGGCATGAGCAGACGATTGACAATGAACCCGGGGCTGTTCTTGGCAAAGACTGTGGTCTTGCCCTGCTTCTCACCTACAGCCTTAGCAACGGCGATAGTTTCATCGCTGGAATTCTCTCCGATGACGATTTCAAGGAGCTTCATAGCCGGGACAGGTGAGAAATAGTGCATGCCAATGAACTTGTCTGGTCTCTTGGTAGCACCTGCCAGTTCGTCGATGCTAAGAGAGGAGGTGTTCGTCGCCAGAATCGCGTGCGATGGTGCCGCGGCATCGATTTTGGCGAAAACTCCCTTCTTGACTTCCATGTTCTCAAAGATGGCCTCAATCACAAGGTCTGCATCTTTCACTGCATCCTCAGTGTCGACAGTGCCCTTTACCCTGCTCATGAGTCCCTCTGCTTCGGTGATTGACATCTTGCCTTTGTCAATGCCCGTTAGTACATTATTGCGAATGCTCTCGATTCCCTGGTCAACTAGCTCCTGATTGATGTCAACCATTGTGACTTCGTAGCCGTTCCAAGCTGATACATAGGCGATTCCGGAACCCATGAGCCCGGAACCGATGACAGCTATCTTCTTTACGTCCATAGCAGAGCCTCCTACATCGCACCCATCAACGCAGCAAGTATAAGATTTGCGAGGGGATCGCTCTCATGTGCGTTGCCTATGACCTCAAGACGACCGTCCTTCATTGTGTCTTTGAAAGGCACCTCTCCGGTGAAGATACCCAAGAGAGTTTCTGAAGAGGCCTTGTAGATGCAGTCAGGACTAGGGTAGACACCATCAAAGATCTTCATGTCATCCTTTGTGATCACCATGTACTGCGCCCCAGCCTCTGTGTGCACCTGAAGGATCTTTCCATCATAAGGACCCACCCAGTCCTCAAGCAGTTTCTTGAGGTCTTCCTTCTCCTTCACCTTAGCAACAAGGAACTTGAAGAACTCATCAAGTTGTGACGACATTGTTCTCACTCCTCCTTTGCCATCCAGTCATCGATGGCCTCATGCAATACCAAGTCAATTGTGGCTGCCCACATGTTGCCCTTCCGCTCCTTTACCTTGTCAAGAAACTTATCGTAGCGGTCTCCGTCAATCAGAACCACAATGCGACCTTTTCGGTCATTCAAGAAGGCTTGGTGGTACATCTTCTTCGACGTCCAGTACTCATGCTCAATGTCGCCTTCCTTGAGTCGAGGGTAAAAGGGCCACTCGCCTGTCGGATGCTTTCTGAACTTTGCCATTATGCACTCCTCCACTTCTTCACCAAGTCACCCGTCGCCTCCAAGAATCCTGGTCGGTATGGCCATTGAACTACATAACGGAAGCCCTTGACTCCGTCTTTCTCGCCCTTGGACCATCTTCCCGTGTATACTCTACCGCCAACATCATTGCAGAACTCGTGGATGACTACTTCAATCACTCCTTCGATTCTCAAGCCACTCTCATCAGCAATCTCCTTTAGCTTCTCCATTGTCGGTTCATCAAAAGTTACTTCCACATCAATCACTTCTCCTTCCGAAATGCAATCCGTTTATACGGCAATCCCCAACGTTCATGATACATCAGACCCTCAAGTGGCATCCTACTAGGTCCAAGTGCGCGTCCTGATATAGGCTGGCCAATACAAAAAGCACACAGCGGGGTCCATATTGGTGGAATACCAAGTCTATCTCGCACCAGCTCCGAATGGCGCGGGTCTGCGCACACCAATGCGTCATAACCACAACCATATCCTAGTTCTGTTGCAGTTAGCCACATGTTCGTGACGGCCATCCCAGCCACGACAGACCCAAAGAGCTCATTGGGGTATAGGTAGTTCGCATCATGCCATGATTCACTTGCACAGACAACAATGACAGTATCGCTCGATTCGGGGTAGCGGAATAGCTTACCGTCCCGCAGTCTTGCGTAGATTGCAGCTCTATAAGGATCTGAGATATAGAAGTTGCGACCACTCGCCAGTTCAAAGGGCGACCCGCCAAATGCAGATA
>JAEORS010000262.1:0-3221 GCA_016840795.1 Candidatus Thorarchaeota archaeon
CGAAACGTCACGTCCCACGTAGAAATACGCTGTGTCGGAATCCACACCTTTGCAGTCAGCTAGTTTCCAACGGACGCCATAGGATAGTAGCCATTTGGGATGGATGAAACCTGCAGTTTCTGACACTCTACTAAATGCTCCATCCGCACCTACAGTGAGACTCGCCATATCTTCACCTCCACTATGTTTGACTCCAATTACCTGATTCGCCTCCTTGATCACAGATTGAACACGAGAGCCGCAGCGAAACTCCGTACCGTCTGCCTCTGCTCTATCTCTCATCAGTTCCTGACATTTGTCCTCGTCGAGCAGGTAGGAGTTGCCGAGAAGACCCTCGCCCACAACTATGTTTGCTCCTGTGTCCAGGCTCTCTCCAATGATGGCACTATACTGGTTGCCGACGTAGTCTGACGTAGGCTTGACTCTGAGAAGTTTCAATGCATTGTCAGTCACGAGTTCGCCCATCAGAGAGTCCGTGACGGACTTCCTCTTCTCCAGCACCAACGTATCCAAGCCCTTGGCTGCAGCTCTCTCTGCAGTCATTAGTCCGGCCGGTCCCGTGCCTGCTATTATCAGGTCGTGTGGCATGTAGTCTTCACCGTTCTTCTCTAGAAAACTAGGGCCCCGGTCTTGGATGCCTCTATATCTGTTTCTCTGTGGAACGTGTTTCGAATCATGGATATAGTGCTATACTTAAAATAGAGCCGAATTTCTCCCTGCAATCCAAATCATAGAAGGTCGAGTGATGAAGCTAAGAACCATTTTCTACGGCATTTACATGGTCGTTTCCATCCTTGTAAGCATCACCGTTGCCGTAGTCCCCACAATTGCAGCGGTCCTAATCGCTTATGAGCATACAGACAGAATAGTGGACTCTTGGGGAGGGATATTTGCCGCATATGAGCAATGGGTAAGTGATGTATTCGGATGGCTTCTTCCTCAAATTGTCTTCGACAAATTCTGGTTCATTCTGCTGTTTCCAACACTCATCTTCGTTTGCTACGCAATCTTCCTTGGCGTTCTTGCCGTCATGTTCCGACTAGTTCGCAAGGGCATTCCATACCTTGAAGATGGCTTTCATCCACTCGAAACGGATGGTTGGCTTCTTTACGAGTTTCGGGAAGTCTTCTACCTGATATTTCCCTACTTCGCATGGTTCTTCTCGGTCTTCTTTGATGTAAAGGGAAGGCATACCTGGTTCGGTGCTAAGCTCGGAAGTGGAACCATTGTAGGGAACGGCCGCTTAATGACGCCTGACCGTATCATAGTCGGCAACAACTCTCTAATTGGCTATGGATCAATACTCACTGGTCACATGTATGAGGGGAAGGGAATCTACATGAACAAGGTTACAGTGGGCAACAATGTCGTGATTGGGGGCTACGCGATAGTATTCCCCGGTGCAGTAATCGGTGATAATGCGATTATAGCGGCCAACTCTGTCGTACCGAAGGATCGTGTGATTCCTCCAAACACTCTTTGGTTGCATGGAAAGGCAATTCCGAGGAAGAAACCCAAAGTGCCTGTTGAGGAAGCACCTGTGCTGGGTGGTCCAGTTTCGCTTCACAAGAAAGAGCTAGTGGAAACGCCAGAAGATGTCGAGAACTCCAGAAGTACGAAATGACTCGGAAAACGGTGAGTACTTATCCGCTCGGGGCGACGAGCTAACAAGATGTCAGAAACAAAGCCACGATATACACCCAGAGGCTATCAGACTTACATACTCGACAGAATCAGTGAGGCGAAGGGAACGAACCTGCTTCTGGAGCTTGACTGTGGCTTGGGGAAACGATTCGTCACACACCAATTGGTCGCTGAACGCTTTGGAAACCTCAAGTTCATAATCTTGGTCCATTCATCATCCTCTCTCGCAGAGACTCTAGACTACCTGAGAGGCGAATATGGAGGACTTGAGGAAGACCTTGGCGAATTGTCTTCTAGAGTCCCTTCTCCTAGAAGACCAGCAGTTATCAGAGAAAGCCGTGTCGTAGTGGCAACCCCACAGGTACTTGCCAACCTGGCACAGAAGGACATGAGCCTTTTCGAGAGCTATGATGCCATTCTCATAAATGAAGTCGACACTATCGTCCGGCGAAGTGGTACACAAACCTCACTAGTCTTCCCGTGGTCTACAATCCTCAGCCTATTTGCTGACAAATGGTTGATCGGAATGAGCGGCACTCTTAGGGATGACCATGCAGTTTTCACAAAGGAGCAGCTCGAGATTCGTGAAGAATTGAACACTCTGAAGGAGCAAATACGCAACGTAGAGGTCATCTCAATGGAGGACCTGTATGGCACTGACGTTGAGGACTATCTTGAGCCGACCTTGTTGAAGGTGTTGACGGTTACCGATGTCAAGCTAAGGTCAACATCCGTGGTCCTTGACGAGTTGATACGAAACACTCGTTCTGAGATTATGACACAATTGGCCGAGGATGACAATCTAGACCTAGTCGAGGGTGATGCACGACGGGTGCATCTCCTCTTGGAGCGGCTTCCTGTTGACGAGGAACTAAAGAACCGTTACTCGGGCCTGCTTATGCTGAGAAAGTATGTCTATGCCATGCCTCGAAGGCAGTTCCTGAAGATGTTTCGGACTGACTACTTGAAACACTACTTCGACATCGGCCAGCTGGCTAGATCGTTGCCTGAGATTCCTTCGAAGATAACACGGGTACTCGAGATTGCCATGAGCTATAACAAGACCTTGGTTCTGACTTCCTACCTCGAGATGATCAAGATCATCTCGGATGTTCTCACAAAGGCCGGCCTTCAAGTCCTGGTCATCACTGGACAGACTCGTGACAAGGGTGAGGTGCTAAGAGAGTTCAGAGAGAACGAGGAGGCACGAGTCTTGGTGATGTCACCTGTCGGTGAGCGTGACCTCGACATCCCTCACGCAGATGCCATGGTTGTCTGTGATACGATAAACACGACCAAGACGATGTACCAGAAGATGAAGCGTACTCGAGGAGGGCTCGTCGTTCTTCTTGCCTATGATGGAACCTCTGAAGAGCGGAAGGTGCGCAGACTAATGCAGAGAGTTCTTGACCGATACCCGTGGTCCACCGCAGTACTAGAACCTGAGGCCAGATTCTAGGGCTATCTCTTCGCTCCTGTGAAGGTTTCAGATAGCAAGTCCAGTAATGCCCCTTGGATTGGTGGATCTGTCTTGCCATGAATGAATCTGCACGACTCTATGAATTGATTTGTTCTTG
>JAEORS010000263.1:0-3217 GCA_016840795.1 Candidatus Thorarchaeota archaeon
TCCCGCAACTTACACAAAAATATCAGACATTGTGAGAGACCTCTATGCAAGTGAAACCAATCTCACACAATCACACTTCTCATTCAACCGACCAGAGGGAATGTGTCCTGTCTGCAAAGGGATAGGTGCGATAGAGGTCAAGATGCGATATCTTCCTTCAATCTGGACAACCTGCTCAACTTGTGAAGGGCGGCGTTTCAAGGATGAAGTTCTCGAGGCTCGCGTTAGATTCGGAAAAAAGTACCTGTCTATTGCCGACTTCTATGAACTCTCTATAGGTGAAACACACTCGATTCTCGCAGATGAAAACAGACTGCCGGATAGCAAGAGGAACGCTGCGAAGCGAATCCTGGATGCTTTGGTAACCATAGGATTGTCATATCTTAGACTTGGCCAGCCTTCTCCCAACCTTTCTGGTGGAGAGGCACAAAGGGTGAAGCTAGCCAAGTTTCTAGGTAAGAAGGCACTGTCAGACAAGATCCTTATTCTAGACGAACCCTCCACAGGACTTCACGCAGCAGACCTTCATGGACTTCTCAGCGTTTTGGACACGCTGGTGGAAACTGGCGCAACGATCGTGGGTGTGGAGCACAACACTGACATCATCCGTTCTGCAGACTGGATTATAGATCTTGGACCTGGAGCAGGCCCCAGAGGAGGAGAGATAGTCTATGCCGGTCCGCCAGAGGGGCTAGTCAGTACAGATTTTTCGCTCACTGGCCTCGCTCTGAAGGAGGACGCCGAAGTAGCCCCGCGGACAGGCCCTAGTGAAACACCACACAGGGGTACTGACCATATATCAATTCATAACGCCACTGCTAACAATCTCAAGTCAGTTGACATCGATATCCCGAAATCTAAGATCACTGTCGTAACCGGTCCGTCAGGGTCTGGAAAGAGTTCGCTTGTTCGCGATGTCCTTCAGGCCGAGGCCGAGAGAAGATTCTTCGAGTCGCTATCCATGTATGAGCGCCAGGGCATACATGAAGGACCAAAGGCGCCTGTGGATTCGGTGAGCGGGCTGGGGGTCTCTGTTGCGATAACATCAAGGCGTCGCCGTGGCGCAGGATATTGGTCCGTGTATGCAGTGAGAACGACCGTTGGTGTCGTCACAGAGATTTCAAATCATTTGGCCGCTCTCTTCTCCCTCGTGGGAGAGCATCGTTGTCCGAACTGTCAAACAGCCATGCAACGAAGAGATTCGTGGGTCTGTCCAACGTGCGACAAGAAGATGCCGCTACGTAGCCCGAGGGACTTCTCTCGGAGAACATATACGTCAGCCTGTGAGGAATGCAGTGGCGTAGGGCACATCCAGAAACCAGTTCCTGAGAAGCTCATCGCTAATCCAGAAAAGCCAATCTGCGCTGGAGCCATGTACTCTCCAGGCTACTTCCCAAGGGGCTACTTCTGCACGCCCACAAGCGTGGCAGCGGGCGCTCTCAATGCCTTAGGTGAAAAACATGGGTTCGACCCAAAGTCTACGCCATGGCAGAGTATGTCTTCTGATGCGCAGCATGCTTTCTTGTACGGAGACCCTGAACCTTTGGATATAACATACCTGGGGACCAAACGAGGAGAGAGAGTGGAGGTAAACACGAAGAGCCGATGGGCGGGCTTCTATAGATGGGTCGGTGACTGGGATGTTGGTGGAACCTACACTGTGAGAGAAACATGCGGCGGATGTGCGGGGTCAGGTCTACGTCCTGATTTTGTCGCGATCACTCTGCTTGGATATAACATCCATGAGTACAATATGCTTCCGATCTCCAAGCTAAAGAGAGTGCTTGAGAGGTTGAAACTCAGAAAGAGGGACGAACTTGCCAGAAGGATTCTAAGCAAGATCATGAAACGACTCAGTTTCCTTGAGAAAGTTGGGCTGACATACATCCATCTGGACCGCGAGGCTTCGACACTCTCAGCTGGAGAAGCTCAGAGGATTATACTGTCATCTTTGCTTGGGAGCGGACTTACGTCATTGACCGTGATCCTCGATGAACCAACGCGAGGTATGCATCCATCAGAAGTGGAAGCACTTGTTGATGCTTTGACTGAGCTTCGAGATGAAGGCAACACAGTGATTGTGGTGGAACATGATCCTGTGATAATAAGAGCGGCTGACGAGATTGCCGACATGGGACCTGGGTCGGGTACCTTGGGCGGAGAGCTCGTGGCCCAGGGTGCGCCCTCGGAAGTGATGAAGAGCAACACAATCACTGGGAGATGGTTACGCGGCGACAAGAGGACCAAAGGGATTAGGGAGCGTAGGAGTCCTATCGCTTGGATGACCATCAGGGGGGCAAGAGAGAACAATCTTCAGAACTTGACAATAGACATCCCGCTAGGTGTACTCACAGGCGTATGTGGAGTTTCAGGATCTGGAAAGAGCACATTGTTCCTTGATACAATCGGTCGCGAGCTAGCTCCAAAGAAGTTCACAACTAGTGTTTCCTACGAGCCAATTCATCCCGGTGCACACGACTCAATCCAAGGTCGACCAAGAAGGACTGTCATTCTCGACCAAGGTCGAAAGGGCATTCGGAACCCAGGACATGCACTTCGTCTATTCAAACCTCTCACTCAGTCCTATGCAGAGAGCGAAGATGCAAAGGCACTTGGACTGGACTATGAATCCCTCTCCAAGCATTGTTCAGTTTGTGAAGGTCGCGGAAGGACCAAGATTGAGATGGGATTCCTTCCGAATGTCTACGAAACATGTGAAGCCTGTCTTGGAACAGGACGCTCTCCTGAAGCATGGGATGTTCGTATCAATGGAATCGCTCTTCCAGAACTGAACCGACTCACTCTTGCAGAGCTCCACGAGATGTTCAAGGACGATGGGAGAATATCAAGAAGAATCGCGCCTGCGCTTGAGGTCGGTTTGGGCTATCTAGCGCTGCGTCAGCCTAGTGTGACTCTGTCAGGAGGAGAGATGCAGAGACTGAAGATTGCTCAGGAGTTTTCCAAGGGAAGAGAACAGGGGACTCTCTTCATAATCGACGAGCCAACTGTAGGTCAGCACCTTGAAGATGTTGAAAGGCTGATTGAGGTTTTGCACAAGTTGGTGGGTAAAGGAAACAGCGTCATGGTAGTTGAGCATCACCCCAACGTTCTGGCGGCATGCGACTTCTTGATTGAGCTTGGCCCCGGCGGTGGCCCAGACGGGGGTCGAGTTGTTGGAGTAGGCACACCGGAGCAACTTGCAGAATCGGATACTCCG
>JAEORS010000039.1:0-12078 GCA_016840795.1 Candidatus Thorarchaeota archaeon
AGCCTTCCACTCATCGCTGCTGCAATGAGCTGATAGTAACCCACGACCTCGTTCTCGGGCTCCATGTACGCGGCATCAATGTCAGAGAAGTACTTCTCGGGCTCATGACGATAGAATGATGATATGGGGTCGTTGTCACGAAGTGCGAGAATGGCAACACTCTCTTGTCCCTGCCTTCCTGCACGACCAATTCGTTGAGTAAGGCGGGTGATTGAAACTATCATGCTCACAACACTGTCTAAGTCACCAATATCGATGCCCAGTTCAAGCGTCGGAGTTGAAACGAGGACCTGGAGCTCGTCGGATTTGAACTGGGACTCAACTTGACTTCTGTACTTCTTCGAAAGCCCGGCACGATGCACCATTGACTTGACGCCGGTGTCCCGAATTAGCATGTTGAGCACTTCGGCCTCAGAATGAGTGTTCCCGAAGACGAGCGTCTTGAATCGCCCTTCTCGAAGCCTTCTCACGAGATCAACAATCATGCTATACTTACTTCGATCTCCTGGATAGAACATCATGAAGTGGATTGGTCCTCTCTTCGCACTCTTTGACTCTACAAGGTGCACCTCTTTGTCAAAGAGCTGATCAGCAAACTCTTTCGGGTTGGAGATGGTGGCTGAAGCCCCGATCTTCTGAAACTCCCCAGACTCCATCTCAAGTCGTTTCAGAATGTAGTACACATTAGAACCCATCGACCCCGTATAGAGATGAATCTCATCAAGCACCACGTACTTCACTGTCCGGAGGAGGGGCACCAGACGAGACTGAGACCAACCGAGATGGTAGTGTAGGACATCTGGATTGGTCACAAGGATATCTGGAGGCTTCAGGTAGATCTTGTCCCTTCGGCTCTGCGAAACATCTCCGTCAAATATGGCCGCGTTCAGACCGGATGCCTTGCACATCTCGACAATCTTGTCATATTGATCGCGGGCCAGAGCCTTAGTTGGATATATCAGCAGGGCCCGTACACCTTGTTCTGTGAAAGCCTCCTGAACAGTGACAAGCAGCTTCCTGATTATGGGGAGTATGAAGGCCTCAGTCTTTCCTTGAGCAGTCGGTGCGGAAATAACTATGTCACTTCCATCAAATATCAGGTCATCAGCCTCATCCTGAAACGCGTAGAGTTGGACTATTCCCTTTTCAGCGAGGAGCTCCTTCAGACGTTTGGGAATCTTCACCTCGTCAATCGTTCTTCCATACTCTGCGTCTGTAGAGGGCATATGTCGATATCTGACGAGATAGTCCTGACCTCCTTCAAGGATTGCTCGCACTGGTTTACTGAGATCTTCTAGAGGCATCCCACCTTGGATTGCCAGCTCAGAAATCTGTTCGCTGGATTGGATTCTCGACCTGCGCGAGGGCCTCATTCTAGTAGAGTCTTCTCTTGTTGAGAGCGTTTCCGACTTGGGACTCCTTCGTCGTTTTGTCCCGGAGGCCGAAGGCACCTGATTCTTAAGGATGGCTTCGCTAAATTCCTCATAGGCATCAAACAAGTCCTTGTTTCTTCCATCGACTAGCAACTCTGCATCACAAGATGAGCACATTACCGTCCAGATGTGGCCCCCTTTCTTGATGTAGAGTTTCGAGCCACATTTTGGACAGTGAAGGACAGGCACAGTTGATACACTTCCTGCCATCTGTCTTGGGCCAACTTATCAAAGTTTGGCAGAAGCTTGCCAAATTCGAGTGCGCAAGCACAATCTTTTTAACAATTGTGCATTCAGCATGCACAGCCGCTCTCATTCGCAAGGGAGATGACGATTACATGGTTGAAGAGATTAGTTCAAGTGATATAGACAGAGTAGTAAGCGAGAACAGGATTGTATTCATAGACTGCCATGCGGTCTGGTGTGGGCCGTGCAGGACCCTATCACCCATTCTGGAAGAACTGGACGAGAAGTACAGTGACAAGGGCTTCAAGGTTGTGAAGCTGGATGTCGACCAGAATAGGGAGTTCAGCATGGAGAACAGAATAACTGGAGTTCCAAGTGTTCTCGTTTTCAGCGATGGACAACGCGTAGTATTCGATGATGGTCGTGGTAGCAAGTCAGACAAACTGATTGGTGTCATGCCTCCAGAAGTCTACACGCAGATTATTGAAGACCTTCTAGCAGTGGCTTAGACTAGCCTAACCACCACCAGACAGATGATTCATCTGTATGGTGGGATTCCCATTTTTCATCATTCAAAGCTTCTGTCCAGCAAGATTCATAGTCTGTTTGCTTTCTGTGATTGTTTCTGGATGAGATTGTCTTGGTCAAAGAGGTTGACATTGACGGAGTCGAATATGAGGTAAAGCAGTCAAAAGTAACCCTCATTGACTGTTGGGCACCCTGGTGCAAACCATGCAAGGATCTCGCACCAATTCTTGAGAACCTTGAGATGTCCTACTCTGACAACCCGGATGTTTCTTTCTTGAAGATTGACGTCCAGGAGCATCACGAATACGGGAGAAAGCACGACATCATGGCCATTCCTTGTGTTCTGGTTTTCTTCGAGGGCGAGCCAGCCCTCTTTGAGGACCCTAGTGGTCGAATGGGTGAGAAGAAGACGGACCGTCTAATCGGGTTAAGACCTGCAGAGCACTACGAATCTGTCATAAGCCATCTTCTACAGACATAGGCATTCCAAGCAGAGCACCTGATGCTTTATATTCCTCCACACTACAACGAGCTAAGACCAGAGTATACTGAGGTAGTAATAATGCCGATTCTTCCCTTCGGAGATAAGAACCCAAAGATAGACGCGAAGGCCTACATAAGCCCCCAGGCAACCATTGTCGGAGACGTAGAGATTGGACAGGGGGTAAGTGTGTGGCCAGGAGCCGTGATAAGAGGCGATCAAGCTTCAGTTCGTATAGGTGACAATACTTGCATTCAAGATAGCGTTGTGGTCCACGCACACACAGACGACAACCCCGCCATTATAGGCAATCTCAGTGTCGTAGGCAGTGCCTCTGTCATTCATGGAGTGTACATCGGAGACTCCGCAAACATCGGAGAAGGATGCGTTGTCTTTGATGGAGCCACCCTTGGCGAGGGTATTATGCTGGCGCCCGGTAGCATAGTTCCACCGAACATTGTCATACCTCCAAGAAGCCTCAACTCAGGAGTTCCAGCATCTCAGATAAGGGAACTCTCTAGGGAGGAAGTGGAAAAGCAGACTCTAAGAGCGGAAGCAATAGCTCAGGTGTTCCAGAAATTGAAGAGATGGCAGGGAGCGCCTTAGATCATATGGTTTCTCTTGCCACACTTGAAAGGCTCTCAAGTCCATCTTCTGTAACAACAAAGATGTCCGAAATCCTCATGGGCCCAGTTCTCGGCGAATAGATTGACGGATTCAGGGAGAAGACCATACTTTCCCTCAGTAAACTGTCGCTATCCGAGTGAATCAATGGGGGCTCTCTGAGGTCTAAGCCTATGGAGTTTCCAACAGGCCCTTGAAGACTGCCAGCTGGTATCTTCTTCCCCAACTTCTTCATTATCTTTCCATGAACAACTGACAGACTTGTGCCTGGCTTCATCACTCGTTCAGCAGTCTTGTATACCTGAAGGAGTCCTTCGAAGGCCCTCCGCTGAGTCCTATTGGGTTGACCAGTGTGTAGAGTCCTTGCAGCTTCCGCGAAGTAACCTGACTCACTGACTGTGATGTCAATTGTCACGAAGGAATCACTGGAGATTCTGTTTCCACTTGGTTGGGCAAAAGGAAACCTGGCGCGTTCGCCCGAAAGCACTGCAGCCCGGATTCCTCTAAGTTGGCCCCCTGCAGCTCTCATTGCAGACTCGATCTCAATTGAGGCATCAGCCTCAAGAGTCCCCGGATACACAATCTCTAAGGCGGTTCTGACTCCAATTTCAGCTATCCTCACTGCCTTTCGAATGGCCTCTATCTCTGCTTCATCCTTGATCTGCCTGAGTCTCCATAGCATGGCTGAAGCACCCTTGAAGCCTGCTCCAGGCAATCTCCCCCTGAGGTAGTCCAGTTCTTTGATAGAGATACGTTCTTGCTGCAAGCCAATGATGCCGGAATCAGTGCCGAGTTCTTCTAGAGTGGTTGTCACCCTGTCCCAGAATGATTCGTCACGATTGTAGCCCAACTCACCAACGGCTTCAGTATCTGTACGTCGAACCATGGCCGCAATTGAGCTATTCCCAATGGCATCATGCTGTAGTCCTGACATTATCAACTGTGGTTGACGTCCAGCCACTATCACGCAACCAAATGGCAGAGAGCTTGTGGGACTCTCATATCCGGTGAAATACTGAACGTCCGGCCTCCTGGTCAGAACGAGGGCGTCAATCGCCTCCTTCTTCATGGAACGATAAGCTCTCTCAAGGCGTTGAGGTGTAAACTGCAAACAAGCCATCTCGGATGAGTCGGAACTAGGCTTCCTGTCGAATTATCCACTCATTTAAGCATAATGTCGATATGAGATAAAAGAGTGATGGCGGGACCGCCCGGATTCGAACCGGGGATTTCCAACTCCGCAGGCTGGCGCCTTATCCATGCTAGACTACGGCCCCATTGAGGCGGGGCTCAGTCGGCTTATAGACTCTTCGTTGAGATGCAGTAGAAGTAGGTGGCTGACCTTTCAAGAGTGTGGCACTTCTAGTGCGTTGACAACTGCCTTACCCTGTCGTTTTGTGACTCTCAGCGTGACAGAAGATGTCTGGAGAATGAAACTCTCACCCTCATCCAGAACATCCATTACAGTGCGTCCCATGGGTCCATTCAGGTAGCGAGTGAATCTGCTAACGATTCGTTCAGTGGGTGAGGAGAACCTGTTCATCATGCTCATGATGTTTGACCTCTTGTCAGCAGCGAGTTCTCCTACAGGTCTTTTAAACTCAGATTGAACTTGTCATCTGGAAAACCAATCGAGAATGATGGCGGGACCGGCCGGATTTGAACCGGCGATACCCAACTCCGGAGGCTGGTGCCTTATCCATGCTAGACTACGGCCCCAAGCATCCACGATTCGCAGTTCTTTAAAGATTTGCCCACGATTGGCCAGTGATTGTCGCAGGGTCAATCAACCACCATGCACCCCTTTTGCCCTTGACTTCCCCTTTCTCGAACGAGAGTATTGGCTTACCGAGAATCTCTTTGGCACGTTCGTTCAGCTTCACGATGCGAACATGAATGGTCTTACGTTTTTCCCGATCGTTGAGTAGGCTGTCAGCCAGCTCAGGCGTAGAGGCTCCTTGATATTGAAGCAAGTAGGCCAGTATGTTTCTGTCAAGATCGTCACGACATACCTGAGAAGTTGTTACGTCATTCAGCCCAGCATAGAAGACACTTGTTGACCGTATTTCCTCAAGATGTTCCACTCGAGCCTTGAGTTGCTCAACCTCTTGAGCAAGCTCGTGCACTATTGGAGGAATCTCTTGGTCGAGTTTCCAGAGGACTGCGTCTTTGATGAACTTCTTTCGACCTTTTTTCCCAGCTACCTTGTCGATTCTCTTCAGAATATCTCTGTCCAACCGGAGATGTATTCTCTCGACTCGATCAGGGCCTTTCTTGGTCATCCATCCTCACACCAGATTCCTGCTGGGTTGTGAATCTCTTGGTCTGAGAACAGTTCAAGGAGAAAAAGCCTTCTCTTCAAGAACGAATGCCGTTACTCCGACACAGTTATAACAAGTTCCACAGGGAGCACGCTGAAGAACGCGACGGTGACAGTCCATGGTTAACAAGGAGAAGGCTGTGAAACGAGAGCTAGTCCGACTTAGAAGGACGCAGAACCCACAGCAAGTGGACTTTCGAAGAATGCGCAAGAAGCGTAAGGTGAGAGCCAAGCTCCGGGCGGAGAAGAGGAAGGTCGTTGTCGGACCGAAGGTCGAGAAGGAGAAGAAAGAAAAGAAGCGGAAGGCCAAGAAGCCCATAAAGAGGAAGGAACCAGAGTTAGAGTTCATCGAGGACGAACCGGAACTGGAGGTCATTGAAGACGAACCAGAGCTTGAAATCATTGAGGAAATCGATGAACCAGCGGTTGAAGAGAAGAAGAAGGCCAAGAAGCCAAAGAAGAAGAAGGAACCGGAATTGGAGGTCATTGAAGACGAACTGGATGACGATGCCATAGACGAAGAGCTCGCTGACCTCTATACTTACGACGAAGACATTGATGAGGAAGAACTCGACAAGTAAGATCGAGCGCCCCCCCACAACAAAGAATAAGGCGAGGGTAGACCAGAAGCTCAGTACATGAGGATCATCCCTTCCTTCATGGAAATATCCTCACGGTGATTCCTATGACCACTCTGCTCGGAATCGTAAAGTATCTCGAGTCCATTGCACCTCCACGGCTAGTCTTCAAGGGGTTAGAGAGCCGGGTGGAGGTAGGCCCTCAGACAGAGAGCGAACAGGAAAAGACTACAATAAACAGGATTGTCATCGCGACATATCCTTCCGGACGCGTTGTAACGAAGGCATCACAAGACAAGGCCAATCTGCTGATCACACACAGACCGCTTTTCCCATTCGCCGTCGATAGAATCTCGGGCCTTGACCTGATCAGGATAAGATTGCTTAGTAAGAACTACATCTCAAGCTTGACCCTTGGTAGTCCCTGGATGTGCGCAAGAGACGGGCTGACAGATGCATTTGTGGAGCTGCTCGGGCTGAAGAGAGTTGGAGATTTCTCAGTAATGGGAGACCTAGAGGAAGTAGTTCCTGCGGGCAGACTGTGCCTCCCTCCGAGTGTTATGAATCACTCCCGGTTTGCCAACTACTTGACAGAGAAAGTTGGAATTGAGTCAGTCACGTTCTCCGGTGACTTGGATGATGAGGTGAAACAGATTCTCGTCTTTCCGGGCAGCCATGTTGATGTCCCGGAGATTGTCGAAGCCAAGAATCTCGATGTAGTGTCTCTGGTCACTGGGGAGCTTTCTCCAGAAGTCAGACTCTTGGCCATTGAAGAGGGAGTCAATATCTTTGAACTGGGGGCCTTTGTGACGGAGGAGCCAGGAATGAGAAGACTCAGACATCAGTTCAGTCTGGAGTTTCCAGACCTGAAGGTGGAGTTTGTTGAGTCCATCACGCCCACAAAGTCGCTCTCGTACAAAAAGGAACGACACTGACTCTCTATTCGATGCCTGGATATCGAATCATCACTACGTTCTTGTTGCGTTCACAACCAACGTGGTCTGCTACTGGTATGCACTTAGTTCTGAAGATATGAACTGTGGGACAGTGTGGTTTGAATTCGGTCAATGATTCGAAGTTGCCCATGCCCTTTGCTACAATCAGTTCTGCTGATAGGAAGACATCCTTGAACGCATCTGAGTTTCTCTCGAGGTTGACACCAATCGCTGCAGCACCTGTATCTATCACCTCGTCTGCGCATTCAGAGAGACCTACCTCCTCAGCATCTGTCATCGTGGCATCGTTGAGGACAGGTCCGCCCTTGACAACAGCGATTACCTTGGGACCCAGACGCCTTATCTCGGAGATAAGAATCATGTCCAACACGATTTCGCCAGCATTGTCTGTCAGAAACAGGACTTCCTTGGAATTAAGACAGAGATGCATGAATTCTTCGACCTGGTCAAAGGCAAGATCTGATTCAACACGTTCTAGAATATGCCTTAGCTCGTCAAGAGTGAAATCGCGACCAGATACGTCGAACTCAATAGCGTTCGCAGCAGCGGCGATCAGTGTGGCCCTCCTGAAGCGCATCTGTGGATCTACTACCTCCTCAACCAAATCCTTCAGGTCAGGGAGAATGCTGAGGGCCATAGCGTTTGATTCGCGTTTGAGACCCTCATACGGATCCCTTCCTGTCATTTTCTGAACCAGAAGGTCTCTATCAGTGCCTATATGGCTCGGAACCGACGCGGCATTGAAGTTCTTTCCCAGGAAGTCAAGCATTGCAGTAACTACTCTCATCTGTAAATCGGGGTCATCAGTAGCCAGTCGTATCTGATTGACCGCACGGTCAAGCAGGCAGTGAGCGCAGTGGAGTGTCACCTTCATGATAATTCGCCGACTCGGACGCCTCTAGCTTCAGTGAAAAATGAACCGGAAGGGCCACATACTATTTTCTCAGTGGTTCGACCAGTCCCCTCAGCACATCTTCTGGCTTGTCAGACTTGGCCACTGCTGAGGCAAGAAGCACACCTTGTGAACCAAGCTTGACTGCTGATTCTACATCTTGACCAGTGCTGATACCCGCACCACAGAGGATTGTGACCCCTTTGTTGACAGCACGAATGACATCGACAGTTCCAGTGATTACTTCAGGCCGCGACTGGGAAACAGAGATTCCTGTGCCAATGAGTTCCGGTGGCTCTACAGCAATCGCATTGGGATTGAGAGATGCCGCTGCCATGCTGACCAACGGGTTGTTGGTACATACAATCGTGTACAGTTGTAGACTCTCAGCCTTTCGAATGGCGGCCTCGATGTCAGCAAGTTGCATGCGGTGCTCTGAGTGATTAAGAAGGGTTCCGGAGCATCCTGCATCGACTATGGTTTCTCCAATGACGTGTCCTGTGAAACGCCCTGGTTCACCAGGGTCCATATGTTGTGAGAAGACTGGTATATCCACTGCCCTGCTAACCCTATACAAATCAGGAACCTGTGGACAGGCAACGGTTGTGACACCATACTCCTTCGAGACTTTCTCACATATCTGTGCTAAGAGAACGGCCCTTTCACCTGTGGCCTGAGGATATGTCTTGAAGTTGATTGCAATGAACGGGAGTTCAATCTCTGCCATGATATTCATCCCTGCACGAGCGCCTCCAAGTGCGGCTCTTGCACGGGACTCCGAGCTATGCTGGCTAATAAGTTGCTATGCTGGAAATCGACAACTCACCGCGCTTGGCCAATGAGAAGCTTCAGAAGTGGTATCCGAGCGTAGCCGCGTCTATTCATGCTGGTGATGTCTTTTCTAAGCTCAATCTTGACGAACTTGCCTGCATCTGGTTTCCGGTAGTCCCTAATGTAAATCCTTGAAAAATCGGCAAACGTTGCTGCCCTCAGTAGCTCTGCTACAGTATCATTTGCGATTCGAATGTACACGTCCTCATCCGGTGCCGAGCCGGTGCCGTATTTGAACTCCCCATTAGCCTCCTTCGCCACATAGAACCGCTCGCCTTCAGCCATGAACTCCAAGGAGAACTCATCAGGACCCTCTAATCCAGCTACTGCGGTGGGGTCTCCGAAGAGGTACTTGATGCGCTCAGTGAACTCTGAATGGTAAGGGAGAGTGGCGCCCCGATCTATAGGAGCGGCTTCTTCGGGCTCGGCCTCTACAGGTTCTACCTCAGGTTGTGTTTCCGGCTCCGGCTCCGCTTCTGGCTCAGGTTCATGTTCGACCTCAGGTTCTTCGGTCACAGGCTCTTCCAAGACTTCCGGATGTGCGGCTTCCTCGTGGACTGGTTCTTCCGCCGCCTCTCCAACTGGAGCCTCTTCAGCCGTCTTCTCTTCTGTTTCTTCTTCGCGCCCAAGAAGTTTCCTCAATCTTTCCATCTTAAACACGGTCTCCTGAAGTAGAATGAGCACCACTGCGGTTGGGTCTGCTCCAATCCTACTACATTGGTCGGCTTGAACTGACCCTAGTTTGCGTCGGTCATAGAAAAAGGTAATCTGATTGTACAGCTAGTGGGGAGGTTTAACCGCCGCGGACTGAGAAACCGCAGGGATATCCTGTAACTGGGCAACAAGAGGAATAGACTTCGCCTGGGTCCTATCGCCCCAGAGCTCATCTACAAGTAAGTCGCGAATTGCAATCCTTATCACTTCAGAGCGGTTGGGATACTTCAACTGCCCGATTAGCTTGTCTAGCCCTTCAACATAGGATTCAGGCAGGCATATAGTCACGACTTTCATTATCAACCAGCAATCTTGGAGCAAAACACGCTAAAGAAAGCGTGTCATTTCCAGATTGGCACAGGGGTATTATTCACTTTGACGCGCATGAATCGTAGAGCTTATTTTTCTGGACAGTCGAACGGGAAACATACGTAATCTGATACAGATGGTGAAAACAATGGGCAAGGGCGGCAAGGCAGGCAAGATACGAGCCAGTCACATACTGGTGAAGAAACACAGCCAAGCCCTCGAAATCATCAGTAGAATTCGAGAGGGAGAGGACTTCGCGTCAATGGCAAAGCAATCCAGCGACTGTCCATCTAGGAAGAAAGGAGGAGACCTTGGCTGGTTCGGCAGGGGTCAAATGGTGAAGGAGTTTGAGAACGCTGCCTTCTCACTCAGTATTGGTGCAATGACCACAAACCCAGTCAAGACGGAATTTGGCTACCATGTAATCAAGAGAACAGGATGAGGACCGCCTGACTTCTGGGAAGTGAGGTACGGAACACTGTTCTCCCGCAGCTACTCTGCAGACTCTGAAGTATCCTTGGCCGTGCCTTGTGGTATTATCTCCTTGTCTGTGAAACGAGTCTCACACTTTCTTAGGACCTTTGGCAATGTGCTATATTCCATCCGGTCAGATGAAAGACGGTGAAACTCGAATGGACCGTGCCGACGTAGATAGTCGGCAATCTCCATCCCACGCCTCCTTGTGATGTCGAAAGCGACATCGTCGAACAGATCAACAGGGCCTACTAGCTCACCATTGCTAACCTGGAAACCCAGACCAATAACACGTGGAGGGCCATCGAATCGAGTACACCTTGAATCCTTCAATGCAACAGGAAGCAGTGGACCTGCGTGAGAACCACGCATCCAACCAGCGACAAGGTGTGGAATCGTGAATGCCTCGAGTATTTCGCCCATGGCCGGAAGACCCGAGTGTGCTCTGATAATCGCTACAGGGTCATCCTTTCCAACATATTTCCCAGCTACAGCATGGAGTTTGTCTGTGCTTACTGATGCACACACCATGCCGTCGGCTCGATAGACTTTCTTTATGGTGTAGGTTCCTGTGCTACCGAGAAGGGCAAGCACGTCGTACATCTCTTCGGGACATTTCATCTCCACGAAGCAGGGCACATCTTTCATGATGTCCTGAATGACGAACCGGAATCCATCATGCAGATTCGGATCAATTACGAGCCCAGCAGTGTTGAACGGATCAGCGAATATCTTAAACAATGGAAGATTGAACGCACCCGGTTCGGTCTTGTCCGCCATGAAGATGGCGAATGGTTCTGACCTCCGCTCTTCGATAGTGATCTCCGCTGAGCCAGGACCAAGTCCCTTTACATTCCCGCTGAAGGTGTCAGCTAGCATGTCCTGACCAGCTGCGTAGATCTTGTACTGGCGAGCCAATTCGGCGCCTTTCATGAATGTGTCCCAGGCAAGGTGATGGACTTCCTCATTGTTCTCTCCCTTGTCATGGGTCATTATTAGCTCTAGATCATCGCCAGCATGGGTGACATAGAAGTCTTTGATTATCTTCTTGTCCACTGCGGCCTTCATCTCCTTCCTTGCAAACTCTAACAGGAAGTCGGGTACGACCACATGGCCGGCAAGCGAGCCGATGTCGGCTTTAATTACGCTAAGGGTTGTTTCAACCAAGCTTATCTCGCTCCTTTCCAAGATTCTTGTGAGAGCAGCGTTACGCCCTCGCACGGGACACCAGGCCCCAGCATTTTTGTATTAGGTCTTTCGGAAACCGAATCCCGAGCAAACGGCAACTGTTCTACGAGTGTATAATAGTCTGTTGGTCCATTACCAGAAGGTACTCCCACGTATTCTCCAGAACGATGTCCGAAACTGAAATAGCCTAGTACACCTGTACCTGTTTGACTAACAATGCCGAGAGAAACTGTTTCCGCTCGACGTCCAGAAACACCGGACCGTAAGCAGTACCATATTGAGGTCATGAAAGGTGACGTCGCTGATTCCGTGCTGCTTCCTGGCGATCCTCAACGTGTCGCCAAAATCAGTGCCGGTTGGGACTCATTCAGAGAAGTGGCATCGCACCGTCAATATGTGACGCACACCGGAGTCTATAAGGGAGTGCCCATCTCAGCCTGTTCTACTGGGATTGGCGGGCCTGGGACTGCAATCGCTATCGAAGAATTGGCCAGTGTGGGCGTCTGTAACTTCGTAAGAGTGGGGTCTTGCGCCACTTTGAAGGAGCACATTGAGATCGGAGAT
>JAEORS010000264.1:0-3195 GCA_016840795.1 Candidatus Thorarchaeota archaeon
AAGGGAACACCTTGGTCCCGCACAGACACTGTATCGGCTTCATGAACAGGGCATGGAGCGCACAACCAGCGCACGGCAGATTCGTCTGGTTCTTCTCATCCGACGTTTTGCAGGCTCAGAGAGTTTCAGTCTAGAATCTATGAACGAGCTGCTTACTGAGAACCTAATAATCACCAAGGAGAGTGCCAGTGAGTACCTTCAAGATCTTGAGCAGCTTGGCATCATTGTGCCCGCCCGATGAACACCACCTGCGGCAACCTGATCAAACAACTTGGCTTCTAGGTATGGATATCCAGCGTGCTGCGAGAGAGGTTTCTGCTCAGAGTGATGACATTGACTGATAGAATACTCACTCTTCGTCTGGGTGGAAAAGAGGGTGTGAACATGGATTGCACCAAGTACTACATTACTAGGGACGCTATACTTGCCGTACTAAGAAGAATTGAAGAGATCAGCTCCTGAGATTTGCGTGGGGAAGTGATGCATCCACTGAGTGGCAACTTCTAGGGGCTAGTTGGCTGGTACTACACGACTCTCAAACTCGATCTTGAAACCAAAGGCGTCATGAAGCAAATTGAAGATGCTACGCCGCAATTGCTGCGCTTGGTTCCGAGTCAAGATGCTGACTAGATTTGCGCCCTTGGTATTGGATCCCGTTTATGCTGAGACCTTGAAACGAAACTCATCACTCTGTCTATCGTTTCCGGACTATGGCCCCGTTCAGCGATTTGGTCAGTCGTGCGTTTCTTATCAAATCGCAAGAAAAGGATGCTGTCAAGCTCTCTGTATGAAACCCCCATTTCACCTTCATCAGTCTGATTGGCCCAGAGACCTGCGGAAGGAGTCTTCTCTATGATGTGTTTCGGCACTCCGATATGGTCTGCAAGCCCCCAGACATTCACCTTGTACAACTCTGCAATCGGCAAGAGGTCCACTCCTGCATCACCGTATTTTGTGAAGTACCCTGTTAGTATCTCACTCTTGTTGCCCGTTCCTAATACAATACCGTTTCGCATGTTAGCTTTGGCATAGCATGTGGTCATCCTTAGTCGTGCGGCCACATTTCCGAGGCAGACTTTGTCCAGATTGAGGGATTTGAAGGAGTCCAGAGCCGGCCCTATCTCAAACAGTTGGTGTTCTATCCCTAGCGCCTCTGCCAACTCTACGGCATCTCGAATATTGTCTAAATCCGCAGCTGAATAAATAGGGAGCATGAGCCCAATGACTCGCTCGGGACCGACTGCCTCACATGCAAGTGTGAGTACCAAGCTCGAGTCGATACCTCCGCTCAGTCCCAAAACTGCATAGTCAATTCCGGCTCTGTCCATGTAAGCGCTGATGAAACCCACAATCTTCTGTCTGACCGATTCGTAGTTTGCTATTAGTAGGCCTTCAGGAAGGTCCATGAATCCAACCTCGCGACTAGATGCGATTCGGGTATCCTTTCAAGTTAAGGGTTTGGGGCGAATCTCAATCCATCATAGGATGGAAGGAAGAACCTGCTCAATCAGGAAATAGAAGAATGAAACATTGCCCATGTACAGAATCATGACCGTGAAGGCACCAAGAATCCGCCACCAAATCGACCGAGTTCGGACCAGAGTGAAGCAGAAGAATGTGGAGATTCCAAGGAATATCTCTGGCAGAATTATGTAGACGGCCACATTCCCGATCATTGTGACATTCTGTGCATGCCAAGACGGGAGCATCCACATGGTCGCCTCAGCCAAACCGAAGATCAGGAGAGTGAGTACTGCTATGATGAGATACGTGAGCGAGTAGGACCTTCGTTTGCTCACCTCAGCTCCCACAAAGATTAACACGAACAAAGGGATTGACCAAAGACCTGCCATGTATCCCGATACCTGTCCTATCATGAAGAATCCGTCATTAGGAAACACAAGAACGCCCAACTGTGAGGACAGAAACCAGTCGGGCCAAATCATGAAGATGCTCAACATGAAGGCAAAGAACCACATCGCTATCCATTCCATGTGGTTTCTAAGATAGCCCACCACTGGTATGATGACATTGTAAAAGACTACCAAGATGAACATCTTCGCACCAATCACCAAACTTGGAATGAGCAGAACTACGACACACAGGACAGCGAAGACGATGTGAACTAGCAGCAAATCGCGAATCGGAGAGTTGCCAGAGCCAATCATGATGGTGACACCTACATCGAGTTGGGTTCGGTCGCCAAACTTCATTCTGATAAATTGTCGGTCTGGTCGTTCCGACAAGCTCCGACTCCGGATTGAGCGAAACCCTCCCAACTACACTCCGCACCTGCCTCTTGCCGAATGTTGCCAGAACGAAACGCCTTTCAATATAATGCAAAAGGCCAGCAATGTGGGTCAATAGATGATAGAAGAGCATCGGTATGAGATGAATAGCAACTGGGTCAGAGAGAAGATTGTCACAATAGAGATTGAAGGGAAGCAGATCCTGGACGTGGCTACACCTGCCGATTTCTGGCCCGAGTCTCCCAAAGATCTTCTGTCACCGGAAGATTTGTTTGTGGCATCGGCCGTGACTTGCTACGGAGTATCGCTCTCCGGTGTCGCTAAGCGGTTTCATGCCGAGTTCATTGACTTCTCGGTCACTGGAGATGGACACCTGAGGAAAGGTGAATTCGGGTGGGAGTTTGCAGAGATCAGTATGTCTGCCAAGATACAGGTGCCAACCGAGAAGGACAAGTCGAGAATGGAGAAGGCAGCCGAGAGGGCGCACAGATATTGCCTTGTGGGAAACTCTATGAAATGCCCAGTGAATCTGGAATATGAAGTCACTCTAGGCTGACGTTCTGCATCTCAATCAAGCTGGGGCAATGATATCTCTGCAGAGTAGACTTTCCCGCACTCACACGTAAGTCGCACGGACCATCTCTTGGGTAGCGGGACATTGAACTCTGCAACCTCGTTCAGGCTCTCCTTAATGCCTCCGACTAGTTGAACATATGCGTTTGAGAGCCTAAGCACTTCTTCGGGAAAGTCCAGGTCCGATAGGAGATACTTCACACCCTTCGCACAGTCAGGACAGGAAGTGAGCATCAAGTGAGTGCCATCGCCGCAGTTGCTGCAATGCACTTCGACTTGGATGATGTTCGGAGCGGCCGGAACGACCGGGCTTAGATCAACTGGATGGCCGCAGATGTAGCAGTAGTATCTCAAGTCTATCTTCGGCATTGTT
>JAEORS010000265.1:0-3194 GCA_016840795.1 Candidatus Thorarchaeota archaeon
GTGTAGGAACTCTCTCATGCGTCATCGATTCAAGCATATGAGTCGCCACAATCGCCGTGCACGCCCTCATGTTCGCCTGCTGTATCAGGTCCATCTGGAGAATAGGCACTTCTTCTATGGGCACCTCTATTCCGAGGTCTCCACGGGCTACCATAACGCCGCTTGATTTCTCCAATATTGAGGAGTAGTTCTTCACTGCTAGCATGTGCTCAATCTTGCTTATGATGCCAGCATCCCTTGGGCCATTTGCCTGTAGTATCTCCTTTACGCGCTGCACGTCTTCCGCATCAATCACAAAAGAGAGTGCAATGAAGTCTGGTTCCAATTCTGAAGCCAGGTCCAAGTCTTTGAGGTCTTTCTCAGTTGGAATGGCACAGGACAACCTAATTCCCGGGATGTTCGCACCTTTCCTGCTAGATATTGGTCCGCCATGAGTTACCTCAGTGGTCACCTCGGTGTCATCAATCTCCTTTACTCTCAGCCTCACAATGCCATCATTGATTGCTATTGTATCTCCAACCTTGACATCTTGCGGGAGCTCCTTGTGTGAGATAGAAACTCGGTTGGAATCTCCGATGAAGTCCTTTGAGGAGAGTATGAACTCGGCACCTGTTTCAAGTTCAGCTGGTCCTTTCATCTCCCCGATCCTGATTTTGGGGCCCTGGATATCAAATATCACGGGGATAGTATCATCAATAGACCGGACTCTGTCGAAGGTCTTCCTGTGCGTAGAATGAGTATCGTGAGATAGATTGAGCCTAACCGCATCCATGCCTGCCTCAACCATCTCGGATAGGGTTTCCCGGGATTTCGAAGCCGGACCGATTGTGCAGACTATCTTGGAACGAGTTCCCTTCATTGTCATCGAGATACACCATTTCCTAGGCGCAAATCAGGAAGAGCAGTCCCGATATAATAGGACTTCTCTGGTCCAGGTTCCCGAATCAAGTATTCGGAAACCCACCTTCAGAGGCACTAGCACAAATCCCATTAGGGACCAAACCAGTTCAAGCCCCTGAGCGAGGTAGAAACGATGGTCAAGATAGAAAAGATCAAGGCAATCGAGATTCTAGATTCACGCGGCAACCCAACTGTGATGACGTACGTTTTTCTCTCTGACGGGACTTTGGGAACCGCCAAGGTTCCGAGTGGTGCCTCAACTGGAGTTCGCGAGGCTGTTGAACTCAGAGATGGAGGCGATCGTTTTCTGGGCAAGGGGGTTCTGAAAGCGGTGAAGAATGTGAATACTGTCATTGCAGAAGCCATGAAGTCTGTTGATCCTCTCTCCCAAGATGACATTGACAAAGTTCTGTTGAAGACCGACCCGAGCCAAGGGAAGGGGCAATTGGGCGCCAACGCAATCCTGTCAGTTTCAATGGCGTGTGCAGTGGCAGCCTCCCGACACCTAGGAGTCGAGCTCTTCGAACACCTAAGAATGAATGTGATAGGGAAGAAGGAGAAGTATCTCCAGCCAGTGCCTCTTTCCAATGTCATTAATGGCGGTGCCCATGCAGGCAATGATCTCGCGATACAGGAGTTCATGATTCTTCCCATAGGAGCGAACGACATTAAGGCGGCTGTACAATCCATAAGCGAAGTTTACCACACGCTTGGCAAGGGCATGATCAAGAAATATGGACGGATGGCCAAGCATGTTGGTGATGAGGGCGGATTTTGCGGTTTTGGCCTGAAGGGCACACATGACGCGTTCTCTGAGATCGTGAACGCGGCTGAAGAATCAGGATACGAGCCAGGGAAGGACGTTGTATTGGGCATAGATGCAGCAGCCAGTGGTTTCTACAAAGATGGTACGTACGAAATAGATGGAAAGACAATGGAATCAGGCGAGCTACTCGAGTTCTATCTTGACCTGGAGAAGACGTTTCCACTGAAGACTGTCGAAGACCCATTTGATGAGGATGCATTCGATGATTTCGCGGAATATACCAGCAAGACCAGCGCCCAAGTGGTCACCGATGATTTAACCGTGTCAAATCCTGAAACCGTGGAGAAGGCGATAGAGATGAAAGCCGGCAACGCGCTGCTTCTGAAACTGAACCAGATCGGTTCGGTGTCTGAAGCGATTGAGGCTGCAAATGTGGCCAACAAGGCTGGATGGCCCGTAGTGGTGAGCCACAGAAGTGGCGAGACTGGTGATACATTCATCGCAGATCTTGTGGTGGCTCTTTCAACAGGACAGATCAAGACTGGTGGTCCTGCTCGCAGTGACCGTGTTGAGAAATACAACCGACTTCTTGAGATACATGATCTTCTGGGCGGAAATGATGGCTATCCAGGCACTGAGTTCATGACTGCATGGAGGCAGTATTAGGACATGACCGGAAGACGCACGGCGGTCTTACTCATTCTAGACGGTCTGGGTGACCGGCCAGTTAAGGAACTCGGCGGCAAGACACCCCTTCAGGCGGCGAAGACTCCGGTCATGGATAGGCTCGCCAAGGAAGGTCAGAGCGGTCTGATGAACGTGATTGGGCCGGGCATAACTCCCGGAAGTGATGCAGCTCATCTCTCTCTCTTCGGATATGATCCTGTGGGATGCTATCCAGGCAGAGGCCCATTGGAGGCTCTGGGCGCCGGTCTGGCTTCCAAGCCCGGTGATGTTGCTTTCCGTGCGAACTTCGGTACCATAGACAGTGATTTTGTGGTCACTGATCGACGTGCTGGTAGGACATTCTCCCGTGAAGAGCACGAGGCTCTTGAGAAGGCACTATCTGGAATCGAGATTGATGGTGTAAGAGTGCACTTCGTTGCTACAGTTGAGCACCGAGGCGCGCTAGTGCTAGAAGGAAATGGTCTCTCCGGCGAGATAACAGAAACTGACCCACACGAGACCGGTTTGAAGGTCCTAGAGTCTAAGCCTCTGAATAAAGACGCCAAGAAGACTGCTGAGATTGTGAACAAGCTTGTCCACCTCTCTCATAACCGGCTGAAGGATCTTGACCTGAATAAGGAAAGAGAGAAGCGGGGCCTTCCTCCTGCGAACATCCTTCTACTTAGAGGTCCTGGGCAACACAGAGAAATCCCTACTCTCCAAGAGAACTACGGCATCAAGGCAGCCGTCATTGCCGGAGGGTCCCTCTACATAGGCACTGCCAAGTACATAGGAATGGAACACGTCCCCGTTGAGGGCCAAACCGGGACAATTGACACCAATTTCGACAACATAGCTGCCA
>JAEORS010000266.1:0-3186 GCA_016840795.1 Candidatus Thorarchaeota archaeon
GAAGAACCAACTGACGCGCCTACGGTGATGACTTCATCGACAAATCCAGGCGAGTATACTGAGAATGGCGCAGGACCTGAGTTCCCACTAGCTACAACTACGACTACACCGGAATCCACCGCCTCGCGACAGGCCTGAATTGTGGGGTCTACCAGAAACATGCTTTCAACCCAAGGTCCGCCAAGACTTAGACTAATCACGTCGGCACCATTATTCACTGCGTACTCGATTCCTGCAGCGATATCAGAATCGTCACCTTGACCGTTCCCGTCAAGGACTTTAATCACAATCAGGTCGGCTCCAGGCGCTATTCCTGTGAAGTTTCCATCGCTGGCAGCTCCGGTTCCGACAATGCTCGCGGCACAGGCAGTTCCGTGACCGTTGTCGTCATAGGATACAGAAGCACTGCCCACATAGTCCTTGAAGTCTATGATTTGACCTATGAGATCAGGGTGATCAGCCTGCGCGCCAGTGTCCAACACTGCAACGACCGTGCCGTTTCCAAAATAGCCGTGGTCCCACATAGTCGTGGCGTCGAGTATCTCAGTATAGTGCTCATAGGTCAGATTCCCGTTGCTAAGAGCTTCGTAGCCAGCCCGAGGCGCATCAGCAGTGGACCTCTTCACGTCTAGGGAAACTCCTGATAGCCATGAGGGTTTCGACAGTGCTTCTATGTCCGAAGCTGCCGCATATACAGACACAACAGGGATGAGGCTGAATACATGTCGAATCACAACGCTATCTATGTCCAAACGCGCCATAGCAGCCTCCATCATTTCAGAAGTGGAACCGTCTGGAAAATGCAGGACAACGGGTAGGATATCTAGAGGACGCGCGTCGGCCACAGCAGCCGTGAGTCGTGCATCAACGAATGGATAGGCAATCTGCTCAGGGCTCTTCGCACCAGATACAAGAAGAGAAGTTGGCATTATAAGAATGAGGATAGTGAGAATCACTGTAAGTTTCTGGATTAAAGGTCTGTACTTGATGTCCATGTGAGCGCCCGTCCATGTCGAAGGATTCGACTGCAAAGATAAGGATTATGAATGCAACACTTCAGCATGAAACCGGAGAGAGCGGCGCTTAGCTCGGCAACTCCGAGAAATGAAGAGATATCCCCGCATGAGAATATCTACCTGAGTACAGGTAAGATGAACCTGAACTGGACAGAGGTGCTCTAAAGAATGGGTAGCAAACCGCTATTGTACGAACGCCGATTACAGATCAAGCACTTCTTCGATGATCGGAATACCGGTGCAACTCGGAGAACATGGCTTGAGCTACAGCTTGCACCCCCGGAGAAGACTCCTGAGGGATGGGTAGATGACGGGAAGATACGTTTCTCCCTAGGAGAAGACCGAGACGTCAAGGGTGCATTTCTTCTTTCCATAGATGAAGCAAGTCGGCTTCTCAAATGCCTCGAAGTAGCTGTGGAAGACCACGAGGCATTGAAGGCAGATCTTTGGAAGAAGTAGAGTAGGAGGGAAACCAGCCTCTGTTTATTTGGGGGCAGAACCTCCCAAGTTCTTTGTTGCAGCATTACACCCAGAATATACTTATTCGACCGGTCTCCAGTAATCACCTAGCGTTACAGGAGGAATCCCGATGGTCGGTCCCAACATCTCGACGGACATTACCGCACTCATAGACATTGATTTCCCTATGGTTGACGTGCTTGCCGTGACTCCTTATGTACTGCCGCTCCTCTTCATAGGAACGGCTCTGTTGCTTTACCAGCGGCATCTGCCACGCGAAGCGCTAAGACGCAATCTATTGGTTGCGGGTGGCCTAGGATGTTTGATTGCGGCGATTGTCATGACACTCTATGCTGCTTTCGGCGGCACTCCATGGGTCGAAGGTTACGACTTTGGTTCATGGTGGCAATTCATGCAGGTAATACAGCTGCTGACGGACACCCTATACGGATCGATATATGTGGGAGTCCTATACATCGCTGCCCTCGCCGTAATCTTTGCCGCAGTAGCACGTAGGGTAATCTCACCCCCGGACCCTGACTTTGTTGCCCTCCGCAGCGACCTCAAGGAATCGCAAGATGCCTCGAAGAGCATCAAGGCAGAGATGCAGAAGCTTGAGGAAGAAAACAAACGCCTTCAGGAGTTCTTGTCAGAGAGAGAGAGTTCACTCACCGCAGTACAGGCGCAACTCGATGCCATCAAGAGTGAGACTGCAGAGAGGGAGAGAGCGATGGTTCAAATACAGGCCAAGCTGGCCGATACTGCGACAAGTCCAGAGCGAGAGGAAGAGCTTCTCATGACAATCACACACAAGGACCAGACGATAAGTGACCTTCAGGCCGAGATTGCCCACCTGAAGCTCCGCGTGGAATCCGCCGCAGCTGTTCCCGATGCCGATTCCAAGTATCGCGATTACGTCCGAAGAGCCGAAACCGCGGCCGAAGTGTCGGATAGTGTAATATCAGACTTGGCAGAGCTAATCTCGCAAGTCGAAAGCAGCTCGCTAGATGTGGCAGCCCAGATTGCACTGACAACACTAATCAAGAGCATGGGACGTGCGATGGGACGCGTTTCGGAAGCCGCAGGGGGAGCTGCTGAGCCGAGGATTGAGCTGATCGGGGCAGTCATGATGGCCCATGAGGTTGTAGATGCTGTCAAGAAGCTAACAAGGGGATCATAGACGAAAAAGCAACCAATGACATCTTGTCGGGACGCGTCGTTGCTTCGACAGCATGACCATGGTTCTGAGCACGCCTCTAGGAATGATACGTCCATCTTACTGAAGTAGCAGAAGTCATAAGCAGATTTCCCAAGAGGAGTACTGTAGCCAAGGAGTGGATTGTGCAGTGCACACCAAAGAAAAGATCATGGTCGCACTCTTGATGATTCTCTCGGCGCACTTGCTCTTTGCTCCTGTCACTACGGCTGAAGCGACTCCAAACCGAGGAACTGACACTCCAACGATTAGTAACAACATCATCTCAATGGGCAGAGTAACAGGCCCCATGATTGAAGCAAACGAAACGACAACGACAGAAACACCGCCTCCTGAACTAAATCCAATCACGATTGGGCTTATTGGAGGAATTGATATCGGTATTGTCTTCGCGTTGATGTTCTTCATCGTGAAGAGGAAGTAGACTGGTGTCACTTCACAAGAATAGACCAGTAGAGCTAGAATCTCTCAGAGATGACCACCTCTGAAACAGCC
>JAEORS010000267.1:0-3170 GCA_016840795.1 Candidatus Thorarchaeota archaeon
TGGGAGTCCAGCTTAACCTTTGCATGGTACATGCCCGTCATCACTACTGGCATAGCCATTTCGATGCTTTGGATAGCAGGTGGTCGTGAGCTCCTCCTACAGAAGGAGGGGCTGCTGCTAGCTACGGTTTGCGGGGTCACGGCCGGATTCGTCGCCATTCTGTCCAATCTATCCTTTGTAGATCAGACGATACTGACCAATGTCTTTGCAGGCGCCGCTGTTGTCTTTGTCCTACTTCTCTACCTAAAGGTTCGTGGGAAACCACTCTTGGATAGAGGTATCCTAGATGAGGAGGACTTGAGGACCGAGGAAGGAATGACCCTCAAAAGAGCTAGCCTACCTTGGGTCATTCTAGTAATCCTATGCTTCGCAGTCACTCTCATCATCCCGTTGAAACAGCTTCTAATTGGTCCCCTAGATCTCGTGATACAGATAGGCAACTATCCGCGCCCCATCAGTACTAAATGGCTCTGGCAAGCCTACACATTGATGCTCATCGCCACATTAGTTTCAATCCCGTTCTTCAGAAGAGACCGCAAGACCCTCAGTGACACGTTCTCAAAGTTCATGAAGCGTGCCCCGCGTCCTGTGCTGGCCGCGGCCATCTTCTTCGCGATGGCAGAGGTAATGAACTTCAGTGGTTACTTCCCTGCAGTGGACGGTACATGGACATTTCCAGTCGATTGGAGCAACAACATGATCAATCTCCTAGCTACGCTGACTTCGAGCGCCCTGGGAACAGCCTATCCCCTAACAGCCGCCTTTCTCGGACTCCTCGCGGGATTCATCTCTGGCTCTGAAACCTCAGCCATAGCCATGTTCACACGATACCACCACGAAACAAGTGTTCTAATCGGTGCGAATTCCATGGTCGTCGCTGCATCAAATGGAGTAGGAGGAGGGCTTGCAAGTGTGCTAAGTCCGGCGAAGATACAAAACGCCGCTGCAGTGATTGATAAGATCGGAATCGAGGGAGAGGTCATCCGTTATGGTGTGGTAGTCGCAGTGTTGATGACACTGGCGACCGCAATCATGACAATGCTGTGGGCATTCGGGGGAGGTTAGAGATTGGGATATCTAGCCGAGTAACTCATCGACCTTGGCCGCCATGATGAAATCATTGTCGAATAGCCCGTTTATTGCGTGTGTCCAGAATGTGAGAGTCACCTCATTCCAATGAATTAGGATATCTGGATGGTGATCTTGTTCGTTTGCTATTTCAGCCACCTTGTTTACGAACTCGATTGCCCTCTTAAAGTTCTTGAATTTGTACATCCTCTCAATCTTGTCGACTCCGTCTCTCTTGAGTGTCCACCCCGGCACTGCTTCCAAGAGTTCATTCACCCGCAACTCCCCAAGTGGAGGTATACCACCCCTACAAGGGACACATGTGAGTGATACGAGGTCTTCTCGTGTTCTTGCCATTGAATTCGCTTCAATTCACATTCAAGAGAATCCTCTAAAGTCTGATGATATGGTTCAGTCATTCTGCCGAAAGAAACAAAGGCTAGCAGATGCAACATTGTCCGATTCGCTTAAGGAGGCGAGAAGTTGACGAATAAGGAATTTCAAGGAACTGAGATTGCCAAGGTGCTGGGAAGTATCTATGGCTCCATGATTATACTTGCGGCCGTGATGCTGTTCTTGTCATCACTCTTCTCAGGGCTTAACATCGACATCCAGGTCAGAGTCTTCACTCTGTTCTGGCTGATCGCATTCATGATATCACTACTCGGAGCGGAGTTGGCGAGGAATCTACACAAATCAGGATTTGGAATGATTGGATTTCTTGGGTTCCTAGTGCTGAACTACTTCCTCGTGGTGTTTCTCATGGCTGTTTACGCTGATATGCTAGACCCCACTGTTGGAAGTACTGCGATTGGCATGACACTCGTATATGTAGTCGTTGCCGCCATCGGCTACATCGCATTGGTACTATGGGTTCTCAGGGATTGGCTGAAGTCAAGAGGGAATTAGAAGGATCCTCACCTGATAGGTACTTGCCCTAGTTGGTTCTAGGTCACGAATCCCGGCTTGAAAGGTCAACTATATCAGAAGCGCCAGTCAGTATTCCTCCATGCCTCTCGAGAGGATAGCAGAAAGGGTCTACGCCGACACTAGTGGCGACAATGCTGGCCATTATGGTGCAATCGTACTCAGTCAAGAGATTGTTCTGGTCGATTCTGGACTAATGCACACAAAGAGTCTGAAAGTCAGGAAACAACTCGAGGAGGAACATGATCTTCCCATCAACAGAATGTTACTGACACACTACCACGGAGATCACATTTTCGGTGCTCAAGCGTTTGAACCTCTAACGATAATCAGTTCTCCAGAAACCAAGAACATCTGTGTCGAGAACCTGAAAGGCAGATGGCGAAGGGAGAACCTGCTTCAGGATTACTCTAGTGCCAAGAATGAGAGACCTGAGTTCTGGGTAGCCCTTCAAGACTTGAAGATACTGATACCGAGCGAAACGTTCCAGAATGAGATGACTTTGGGAGAGAAGGACGACATCACCATGATACACATGGGAGGTCACACTGCAGGATCGTCGATTGTCGTTGTGGAACCGGAACATGTTGTCTTTGTGGGCGACCTGATTTTCAACCGCACTTTTCCATACGCGGGAGACCCCACGTGCAATCCCGACAAGTGGATTGAGGCATTAGAAGAGATTGTGAGGCGTGACTTCGCTGACGTAATCCCAGGACATGGTCCCATGTGTGAGGGCAGCGATGTTGAGGACCATTTGGAACTCCTGAAGGCGCTTAGGACGAGCGTAAAGAATGCTCTTAAGGACGGGATATCGGAGCAGGAATTCATCGAACGAAGATTGGACCCTGACCCCACGATTGATGGCAGAGACCACCGACTTCCATCGGCACTAACACACTGGTACGCATTCTACAGGGAATAGTCCGCGATGAAGCTTCTGGAATCCACAAGTATCAGAAACCTCACCTTGGATTCTCGCATAGTACTACTGGCCACGCATCTTGGATACTGTGAAGAGGATGGAATTGTCACGGACCGCCTCATCAGCTTCTATCGCGAACGAGCGCGACATTGCCCGGGTCTGATCGTGGTTGGTGGATGCTACACAGAACATCGTGGATCAAGCGGCCCCACCATGGTTGGAATTAGTCGTGATGACCACATAGAGGGTC
>JAEORS010000268.1:0-3168 GCA_016840795.1 Candidatus Thorarchaeota archaeon
TCTGGTTTCTCCATCATCAGCTGCCCGAATGCCTGCTCAATTGATCGTACGAGATCGACGGGTTCCAGTGGTAACTCTTCTTCGCTGTCAGCAAAACCCATTCCCCTAACGTTCTTTGTCAGCTGGTCGGCGCGTCTTAGACAAGACCTTGCATCTTCCAGTGCATCCTCCCGTACTTGCCGGGGAATATCTTCGATGTCAAGAATCCCCAATGCGAGAGCCAAAGCTTGGTGGAGGTTGGACACGTCATGGGCAAGGACGTCACTGAGTAGTGTTGCTTTCCTTCTGGATTGCTCAGCTCGGAACATCTCCTGAAGGTAGAGTGTACCTATCAGAACAGGCCCTAGCAATAGACCGATGAGAAGGAAGCCCTCAGCAGCCCACCAACCCGCAACCCAGTCATCGAAGTTGCCCTTCAGCACATTGGGTACAATCCAGACCGAGAGCAAACCAGCGGCAAGTACTTCGATTGTTCTCCAACTTCGTGATTTCTTTGCTAGTAGGACTGTTAGATATGTGACTGCAAACATAGCCACAAAGTTGATACTCAGAAGAACCATCCTCCCTAACGGGCTATCCACTAGTGCCGGAGTCCCACCCAAGATGAGATCCTTCAGAAGCTCACCACCCACCAACATAGAAGCAACAAAGGCCAATCGAGTAAGTATCCAATACGAGGGCCTTGCCATGGCTTCTTGGTGAAGCCGTTTCTGGGCCCATTGAATGCTTCTAGCGAGAGTTATGATTGAGGCTATGCTCCCTGCGATGTAGGGCACGAGCGACTCACCGAACAGAAGAACCCCATCAACTCTCCAAACCAATACGATGTAGCCTTCTACGAAGGCCCAACATAGGAACAGGAGAATCATCGGGTAATGTACCCAAGCAGGTTTCCGCTTGCTGTATTCATAGACCAAGTACGCCATTATACTTGAGAGGAAAGCGGCCCCTGCGTGTGATATGAGATATGCGCTCAAATCAACCGCATAGAACCCGGGAACCAATGAAACTGCGGCTATGCTAACCATGAACGGCACAAAGGCCAAGAGGCTGAAGAGCCCAGGGACTCCAAACGAGGTTTCATAGTCCATTCCAAGCGCCATAAGCCTCGGAGTAGCAACTGCAAATGTGATAGCGAGAAATGCAACTGACTGAAACACCATGGCGAGCGCCCACAGTTCGGTAGGGCCAAAGAGGGCGGCCACCGCCGGAACCGTTGCCTCGATGAAGAGCAGAAAGGCTATGACGTAGAGGGAAGTTTCACGATTCCCTGTCTTGAAGGGTGGTCTGATTCTGATCCATCCAGCCAATAGCAGGCTTGCGACTGCAATTACTCCCCCAACGACGCCTACAATCTGTACTTGGACATCTTGGAGTTGTGGGAAGAGGGCGAAATTGATGAGTCCATCAACTGACAAGACGAGCAGTACAATCAGGACAACGCGCCCTGTTGTTGTCTTGCTAGAAGGGCTACGCCTATGGCGAAGAACCGCGATAAGTAGCAGCACCCCAAGCAAAGTTATCTCAAGAGTATCAAGAGCAATGGCACGAACAGTAACATCGACTAGGGGTGGGGTCTGTGTGAAAGATATGTTGATTGCAGCACCCAAATGAATGGTTGCGCGTGAAACAAGCGCCGCGAAGACAACACTCTCACAAAGATGGAGCTCGTTTCGAATGTCTACATACACCCACGCGGCGGCGATTGTTGCCAGAAGTGCCAAGAGTGAATGAAGTGCCACATCCGTTGAGAGGGAATTCCACGCCGGAAGGACTGGTACGTACATCAGAATGGCTAGAACCAGTCCCGCAAACAGGCCTATGGTACCATCGCGCCTAAGCGATCTTGCCTCTTCCAATCAAATACGCCGTCCTGTCTGGCAGTCATCATCAGTGAACGCCGCCCAAGCTAGTTGCGGCTCTTGCTAGAAACCACTCCTGTGGTTTCAGAGTCAAACCCTCTTGAGCTTTCTAAGCCACTATTATTAAGAATATCCCGACTGCAATAAGATCGAATTTGCACTCTGCAGGGCCTTAACGATGATTACGGGTCTAAAACCTCTTCCCTCTTCTAGGATAGGAAACATACGAGCTTCTTGGTTCTAGGCTCAACCAGTCTGAGGATTCATCCAGTGATGATAGAGAGCGCAGCAGGTCGAATGTCACCCACCGTGACGCCTCGGGACGCGGCGTGTAGTCCCATAGTCCGAATGGCCCCTGAAACTCCTTCAGCCATCTCACTAGGTCATTCACGCGCTTGTCTTTCCTATTCGCACCGATCTTGGTGCATAAGTCCAGAACAAGACCCGGGTCAAACTTGGCATGATATGTGAAGTTTCCTCGGTGAGGTTCAATCCCAATAATGCGAGCCACATTGAAGCCCAGGTGTCTTCTGTCTCTTGTTTCTCTGGCAAGAAGTAGTTCCAGAGCTCGCTTCGCAGCCTCACCTTTCCGATGTCTTGGATGCATAGACAGACACTGTAGAGCCAGTGTTGAGTTGGTTCTGCATCCCCACTCTGAGTGAGGCATTCGCCTGTATCCCGCACGGTAGCCGTAGACCTTCCCAATCTTGCCAGTCGGCCAAGCACCGTCTTCTAGCCGCTGATCTAATAGCCACTCGTAGGCGACTTCTGCCCTCTTATCTTGAGCATGCCCCGATGAAGCAATCCCCAGAAGTGGAATAGCAGTCTGTAGTGGCATCATTGTATAGACTCCACCTTCTAGACTCTGAGCATCATAGTCCTTGGGAATCGACCACGAACCATCTTTCCTCTGTCTGGAGAAGATGAAATCCACGCCTCGCATTATCGCAGGGTGGTCTTTTGGCAGACCGAAGTAGCCGAGTCTTTGAAGCGCAAAAGAAGTTGCCCTGACTTTGTCCTTGGACACTGTACCTTCAGCTTCAAGGCTGCTCCAAGATCCGTTCTTAGCCTGCCTCTCAAGAAGGTTCAGGATGAGGGGGTCTTCCTCCATGAGTTTCTCTAGCTCGAGGACCTCCCTATCGGTGTCAGGGCGATGGAGCAGGTCTCTTATCACAAGCCTTCGCAGAACGGGAGACCTGTCGGCAAGCAACAGGGGAACCCAAGTCATGATGACGCCTCCAGAATCTCTCTGATGTACACACTGGTCGGAGTATCCGATTCTGCAAGTTGCTCCGGTGTGCCTACT
>JAEORS010000040.1:0-11951 GCA_016840795.1 Candidatus Thorarchaeota archaeon
CACAGATGAGACAAATCGCTGAGCAAATCCAAGCTCAGGGGGCCCAATAGAGTGTTTGAGAAGCTCCGAGGTGCCGTTGATTCTGCTGTGACAAAGGCAACCACCAAGGAGTTGAATGAGAAGAATCTGGCAGATGCTGTATGGGATCTTCAGATGATACTGATACAGAATGATGTTGCTGTAGAGGTCGCTGAGCACATCTGCAACCTTACGAAGGAGAAGCTCATTGGTACAAGAGCAGGCCGACTCGACAACACCGGGAAAATGTTCAGAGCGGCGATCTATGAGTCAGTTCTGGAGGTGTTGACGCCCCGACACCCCCTAGATCCGTTTGAGTTTGCCTCCGCGAAGAAGTCTAAGGGTGAACCTACGGTCATTCTGTTTGTAGGTGTGAATGGGACAGGCAAGACAACGACTCTGGCTAAGCTGGCCAGTTTTTTCAAGAAGAGGAACTTCTCTGTCGTCATCGCCGCTGGTGATACATTCCGTGCTGGCAGCATTGAACAGCTTGAGCGTCATGCTGGCAATCTCGGCATCAGAGTAATCAAACAAGAGTATGGTTCTGATGCGGCAGCAGTTGCATACGATGCCATAGCTCATGCGCGCGCCAAACACATTGACGTTGTATTGATTGACACTGCGGGTAGAATGCAGAGTAACAAGAACTTGATTGCTGAGATGCAGAAGATAGCGAGAGTCACTGACCCCGATCTGAAGATCTTCGTTGGCGACGCCCTCGCAGGAAATGATGCTCTCTCACAGGCGAAAGAGTTCAATGATGCGATAGGGATAGATGGCGCGATACTAACAAAGCTTGATGCAGACCCTTCAGGAGGCGCAGCGCTGTCCGTGACGTTCGTCACCGGCAGACCTGTTCTGTATGTAGGAGTGGGGCAGGGTTACGACGACCTTCGGAAATTCGAACCAGAATGGTTTGCTCAGAGACTTGTGACAAACTGATGCAATGTGTGGGCAGTTTTATTACCCGGCTCAATCAGAGACCTGTTGTCCATTCAGTCATCGAAGGTTAGCAGTATGAGTCTATTGGGTAGAAACTTCGTTGATCTTGCAGATTTCGAGAGAGCCGAGCTCAGGTCCATACTTGATAAGGCACATGAGTTGAAGAACAAGCTGAAGCAGGGCCAGTCGCATGAGATTCTGAAAGGGAAATCAATGGCCATGATTTTCATGAAGTCCTCAACCAGAACACGTGTTTCTTTTGAGGTGGGAATGACTCAGCTAGGAGGGCATGCACTCTATCTTCAGCCGAGTGGTACTCAGCTCGGCAGGGGAGAAACTATCGGTGATACAGCCAAGGTGCTAAGCAGATATTGTGATGTCATAATGGCACGCGTGTTCGGGCATAACGAGGTTGTTGAGCTAGCAGAGAATGCGACAGTGCCTGTAATCAATGGACTCTCTGACTTCAACCATCCATGCCAAGTCATGGCTGACATGATGACCATTGAAGAACATAAGGGGAAACTAGAAGGGTTGAAGATCGCCTATGTTGGTGATTCCAACAATGTGAGCAATTCCATCATGCAAGGCTGCACGATCATGGGAATGGATGTTACCATTGGGTCACCGAGAGGCTACACTCCCTCCGAGGAGATATTGAAGAGAGCGGATGCGCTCAGCAAGAGCTACAAGACTGCCATGGAGGTTGTCAATGATCCGACTGCTGCAGTGAAGGATGCAGATGTGATCTACACTGACACTTTCTTCAGTATGGGTCAAGAAAGAGAGAAGGAGAAGGAGAACGCATTGATGCCGTTTCAAGTGAACAGGACTCTTGTAGAGAGAGCAAAGCCTGACACGATTGTCATGCACTGTCTACCTGCTCACAGGGATGAGGAGTTGACTTCGGACATAATGGATGACCCAAAGCATTCGGTTGTCTTTGACCAAGCAGAGAATAGGCTTCATGCTCAGAAAGGCATACTAGCACTCATCGTCTAAGAGGCTGTTGAATTGGTTAGTGAGTTTGTCGCCATAGGCAGAATCAATGTTGACATCCACATGGAAGTGTCCAAGCTTCCGATGCGAGATGAACATGCAATCAGTAAGAATGGGTTCATCTCCTTCGGGGGATCTGCGGCCAACTTTGCTATTCAATCGGCGCATCTCGGTGTCAAGACAGGAATAGTCGGCTGCGTGGGCGATGATTTCTATGGGCAACAGGCCTTGAAAGATATGTCTGATGCAGGCGTGGACACTAGCTGTGTTCTTGTGCTTGACAAGCAACCGACCGGGATATTCTTTCTAGCGCAACAGCCTGACAAGGGCCGATTGGTCGTCGCAGAACCTGGTGCAAACCGGTTTCTGGAGAAGCACATTCTAGATGAAGACTATGCCGCGAGTGCAAGAGTGATCCACGTTGCGGGCGCATTTCCAATGATGGCTGCCCGGGCGTTGGAAGTCGCTACAACCAATGGCGTCATCTTCTCTTTTGACCCGGGAAGAGCAGCTAGTGGAATGAATATGGAATCAATCCTGTCAGGGACAGACCTCCTATTCGTCAATCAAGGAGAGCTGAAGGACTATTTCAAAATCAGTCCCAAGGAGCGAGCTCTCAAGACGCTAGCGAAAACAATCCCAGGCATAGTTGTTGTGAAGAAGGGGAAGCAAGGTGCCGTGGCGACTGATGGGTTCGAATTCTGCAGGTCGCCAGCGTTTGAGGTTCAGGAAGTCGATACTCTGGGAGCGGGCGACGCTTTTGCAGCAGGATTCGTTACTGCGTGGACCCGTTCAGAAAACATAGAGCAAGCACTTCATGTCGGAAATGCTGTTGCTGCTCTTACCATTACCGAGAGAGGTGCACAGAACGGCCAGCCAACGCTCGATAAGACCTCTAAATTGCTTAAAGAGCATGGAGTATCCATCCCGCAGATTCTCAAGACCTTCAGAAAACGAAAACGCAGGAAAGGGCACTCAAAGTAGGTAATACCGGAGTAGTATTCCGGTTTTTGTTAGCAGAACACTCCGATATTGACATCAAACTGAAGGTGTGAACTAGATAATGCACCCATTGCTTGAAGAGGTCCTCCGCAATCAACCAGGCGCAAAACGTGACACATCTGTTCCAACAACATCAAGACGGGGCCGAAAGACGGCAACGACAGACGATGAGCTCGCAGATCTGCTTGAATCCGTGACTGCGAGAATCCTTGTCGTGGGTGTCGGAGGCGCCGGGAACAATGCAGTGACACGAATCATGGAAGTGGGAGTAGAGGGCGCCGAGACCCTTGCGGCGAATACTGATGCTCAGGATCTCTACTTCTGCAGCTCAAATCATAAGCTGCTCCTTGGAAAGGAGACTTGTGGAGGTCTTGGAGCAGGTAACGACCCAGATGTGGGAGAAGCCGCTGCTCTGGAAAGCTACGATGTCATAAAGGATGTCATTCGAGGAGACCTCGTCTTCATAACAGCAGGAATGGGCGGTGGAACAGGTACTGGCGCAGCACCTCTAATAGCAAAAGCAGCAAAGGAGAATGGTTCACTCACGGTTGCAATTGTATGCTTACCATTTGAAGTTGAAGGAGAAACTCGTAGAAGGAATGCTACCCGCGGCCTAACAGCTCTGATGGAACACGTTGATACTCTAATAGCCATTCCAAACGAGAAACTACTTGAGATTGCTCCTGACTTGTCATTGCCAGAGGCCTTCATGGTGGCCGATGAAGTCCTAGTTAGGGCAGTGAAAGGAATTGCAGAACTGATATCGAAGCCTGGTCTTGTCAACTTGGACTTCGCTGACGTACGCACCACCATGAAGAATGGCGGCGTTTCGATAATAGCTCTTGGAGAGGGCCAAGGCGAAAACAGGGCTGAAGAAGCAGTCATCAATGCTCTCAGGAATCCTCTGATTGACGTGTCAATTGAGAATGCAAGGAACATCTTGGTCAATGTTAGTGGAAGTACCGATCTTCAACTGGCTGAGGCCAAGCGCGTTGTCGAGCTCGTAACGGAACAAGTTCATCCCGGTGCTGAGATTATCTATGGTGCACTGATATCACAGGAACTTGAAGACCGACTTCGTGTCACAATCATAGCATCCGGAGTCAACTCACCATATGTCTTTGACAATGCTGAGAGGGTCACGCCCCTCGCAGATGACTTGAAGACTGACCTAGGTTTGCCCAGATTGGAAACCGCATCCTTGGGCCTTCAGGAAGGGTTAAAAGAACACTAGAACTGAAAGCAGTCGATTCTGAGATTGCTGACGCATTCTAGGACAAGGACGTGAAACCAAATTGGGTATTGGTGACTTCATCAGAGAGAGCAGACGCATCTTGAAGCTTGCCACAAAGCCCGCCAGGAAGGAACTCTGGCTTAGTATTAGAATCACCATTCTAGGTATGATCCTCGTTGGAATGCTCAGTTACATAATCCAAGTAGTCATGACCGTTGTCACAGCCGGATGGGGTGTGGAATAGGTCATTCACAGACTAGGCCATTCGGTCTATCTGACATCACGGGGGCTTCCGACTTGGAACAAAGAAGTAGTATCTATGCAGTCAGAACGACAATAGGTCAGGAACGTGGCGTCACAGACCTGATCACAACAGCGGTGATAGGTGAAACTGATGTATGGGAGTGTCCATTCTGTTCAGAGCAGTTTGCTTCCAAGGAAACAACTGGAGAACACATGGACAGCTGCAAGAAAAAGCGGAAGAAGAAGGGAGAGCCCAAACTCGTTTCACAGAATCAGCTACTGGGCCGAGTAAAGGCAATCTTAGTCCCTGAAACGCTTCGTGGCTACGTGTTCCTTGAAACTTTAGAGTTCAGAGACGTAGAGATAGCAATCTCGGGTGTTCCACACGTTCGAGGCCGCGTTGGAGGGAAGGTAAGCTTCGAAGAGATAGACAAGTTCTTGGTTCCAAAGCCAGCAGCAGAGGGTCTTTCCATGGGGGACGTCGTGGAGATTATCTCCGGACCATTCAAAGGCGAGCGTGCGAAGGTAGCAAGAGTGGATGCCGCAAAGGAGGAACTCATTCTCGAATTGCTGGACAGTTCGCATACCATCCCGATTAGAGTGCACGCCGACTTTGCGAAGATTGTAGAGAAAGCTCAGAGGGACGAACCTGAGGTCGAGGAGGTTTCTGAAGAGGAGGAAGACCTCGAGAAAGACGAATTCGACGAGGACTCGTTCTGGGCACATGATTGAGAGTTCGAGTCTATACCGTTCATCGTACGTTGTACAAACTTGGACACCAGAGTGTTGTACCCCCAGGAACCGGCACTGGGTGGACTCTGCGAGGTCGAAGTCCGTGTCAGGACAACCTCATATCTCAGTGGTTGATTCAATGCATATAGAGCCCTATAGGATCACTGAGCTATCTGTCTGACGGATGTCCAACATTGTCCGGTTCCTGAGTCCCTGTTCTCAACCCCAGCATCTTTCTCCACATTCTCTTGCCCCTCTCATCTAGGTCCTCGACAACAGTCTGGATGATTTCGACCATTCTGATCTCGTATTCCTCCTGACGGCCTTTGTCGTCATCGTCCCCTTCCGAAGGTCTTGGATCTCTATTCTCAGTCCGTGTCATGATTCATCTGCTCGCAATTCCCCTACACTCCAAAAGCCTTAAAACACTCTGCCCGTCGGGACTTCCAACTCCTTAATCGGGCACACACGCAAGACGTGGTGCCAGGGGTGAAGAAAGTGATTGTGAATGCAGTAGACCCTGCTGGACAGAGTACTGATTGTACCACTGGGTCGTCCCCAGTCGACGGTTATGCGAAGTCGTCGAGGTTACTGCATCAGGAGTCGTGAGAAGCTTGAGTGAAACTAAGCCAATAATAGTAGAAGCGATGGTAGAGGGCGGTAAGGCATCCGGAGGCCCTCCAATTGGCCCAGCCCTTGGGCCTACTGGTGTCAACATCTTCCAAGTTGTCACCAAGATCAATGAAGTGACTCAGCCGTTTGCAGGACTTAAGGTCCCAGTCAAGGTCACTGTCAATCCTGAGGACAAGAGCTTCATAGTTGATGTCGGAACACCACCAACGAGCGCTCTAATCCTGAAAGAAATAGACCAGGCAAAGGGGTCCAGTGAACCGAACACCAATATCGTCGGCAACCTCACTATCGAGCAGCTGAAGACCGTAGCAAAGGGAAAGGCAGACGATCTATCAGCACTTGACATGAAGGGTGCTGTACTGATAGTTTCAGGGACCTGCGTTTCGATGGGTGTGACAATCGAAGGGAAGTCTGCCAAGGAATTTCAACAAGAAATCAAGAGTGGAGTCTGGGACTCGCAGCTCGATGAGCCACTTAGGGAGGCATAGCCGATGTCATTCAAGGTTGAACCAATCGAAGCCGCAGTTGCAGAGGCCCGGGCAAAGGGTACTGAGAAGAAAATCAAGTTTGAACAGAGCTTCGAAATAGCCGTCAACTTCAGGAAGAAGGAGCTGGATGTGACCAAACCCGAGAACCGCTTGAATCAAGAACTTGTCCTTCCAAATACTCTGTATCCCGCTGCGAAGGTCTGCGCCTTCGGAGATGGCGAGTTTGCAGAGAATGCTCTAGCTGCTGGTGTGCAGAGAGTTGTATCAAAGGAAGAGATACCAAAGCTAAGCGAAGAGAAGAAGGAAAGAAAGACACTTGCCAAGGGTTTCGACTTCTTCATAGCAGCAGTAGATGCGATGCCGCTTGTAGGTCGCTATTTGGGTCAGGCACTTGGACCAAGAGGGAAGATGCCAAGACCATTTCCACCTCAAGCTGATCTTACCACCGCTGTCGAGCAATATCAAAGGACTGTACGCGTAAGAATGAGAAACACGCCAACATTTCACGTTAAGGTGGGGCATGTCAGAATGGGCGACAAAGAGATTGCTGACAACATTGCTTCGGTGCTCAACTTCGTAGACGGCAAAGGCTTGTTGGACCGAGTGGGTAATGTTATGGTCAAGAGTACAATGGGCCCTTCAGTATCGGTTCCTATCGAGAGGTGATTGAAACGTCAGTTTATGAGAAGACTGTTCCACAGTGGAAGATTGACGCCGTGGAAGGACTGGCCTCAAAGATCGCTGAAAGCGAAATGGTGGGGCTAGTGAACGTGGAAGGTGTCGGTGCAAAGCAGCTTGCAGGGATTAGAGAGAGTCTTAGAGGCTCTGCTGTAATCAAGATGGCTCGTAATACCATCATGAAGAGGGCAATCGAGTCTGCGAAGAAGAAGGGCATCAAGCAACTGTCTGAGTATGTCGCGGGCCCAGTGGCCTTCATGTTCAGTAATCAAGACCCATATGTGCTGACCAAGTTCCTACGTGACAACAAGGCAGCAGCCCCTGCCAAAGGTGGCCAGATAGCACCAAAGGATATCCTCATCCCGGCAATGAATACAGGTGTTGCCCCAGGCCCATTCATCAGTGAACTTGCCGGCCTCAAGATTCCCTCACGAGTAAGAGGGGGCGTTATTCACATCACTGAGGATACTATCGCAGTGAAAGCTGGAGACGTGATTTCCAATGCGATGGCTCAGATGCTAGGCAGATTGGGAATCGAACCAATGGAACTTCAACTGAGGCTCATCGCAGCGTTCGCTGATGGGACTGTGATAACAGCGGACAGCCTTGAGATAGACCTGGAAGGGTTGTTCCAAGAGGTTCTCTTGGGTCATCAATATGCAGTGAATCTGTCGGTTAACACCGGTATCCCGACAGAAGAAACAATTGCGATGATACTTGCCAAGGCAAATGTCGAGGCTAGAAGTCTAGCTCTCGAGGTCAGTTTCTTTGAGCCAGACTTGCTCGAAGACTTCTTGGCAAAGGCAAACTCGGAGTTCCTCGCTCTCGCGGCGGCAATCTCCGAGAAAGACCCAGAAGCAATACCCTCTGATGTTCTCAGCCAAGTTCAGACTGCTGCTGCAGCTGCTTCAGTGGCTCCGACCACAGAAGCATCTGAGAAGCAAGACGAGCCTGAAGAGGATGATGAGGAAGAAGCAGTTGCAGGCCTCGGCGGCCTGTTTGGATAGAAACTAGAGAGGTAGAAAGGAATGGAGTATGTATATTCGGCACTTCTGCTCCACAAAGCAGGCCAGAAGCTCAGCGCCAAGAAGATGGAGGATGTTCTCTCCGCAGCGGGTGTGACACCCGACAAAGGTAGAATCAAGGCGCTTCTTGCGGCCTTAAAGGACGTTGACATCGACGAGGCCTTGAAGAGCGCATCGATGCCCATGGCTGTCGCTGCAGCGCCTGCAGGTGCAGCTGAGGCAGCACCTGCTGCCGAGGAGAAGAAGGAAGAAAAAGAGGAGAAAGAAGAGGAAGAAGTAGCTGGACTTGGAAGTCTGTTTGGTTAGGTTCAGTCCAAGATCCAGTCTGATTCCTCATACATGAGAATGGGCAGGCCGCGAGCCTGTCCGCTCACTACTATTTTTCACGCGAGTAACCCACACATAGATATGTGACGTGTTATTGAGTGGGGGCTCGTGAAGATTGTATATCATCCCTCAATGAAACAGTCCTATGATGGCACGCCAGCCGGAGCTCCGGGGAGACTAGATACGGCAGTAGAAATTCTCTCACAGCACCCCATGTATGAGTTCATAGAGCCAAGACCTGCAACAGATGAGCAGATACTGCGTGCACATGGACAAGGCCATCTTGAGAGAATCAAACAGAATCGGGGCTACAACGAGGAGAATCTACTCTTCGAGATATCGGCGTTGGCTGCCGGAGGTGCAATCCTCACAGCTGAGATAGCCTTTGAAGGTGAACCTGCGTTCGGTCTGATTCGTCCTCCGGGGCACCATGCTTCTGCGGATAGCTGTTGGGGGTTCTGCTACTTCAACAATGTCGCCATTTCTCTCTTGCATCTTAGAGACACTGGGCGTATCAAATCTGCATTCGTACTAGACTTCGATTTGCATACCGGTGACGGAAACATCAACATTCTCGGGCATGACAAAGACTTCGTAATTCATAATCCAAGAGGATATGGTGACGATGCGTATCTGACCGACGTTAAGAATGTACTAGATTCAAGTCCCGATGTCGATATCATCATGGCCTCCGCAGGGTTCGACCAGTATGTAGATGACTGGGGATCAAACCTCTCTACTGAGGCCTTTAAGAAGATAGGAGAAATCATGCACGAGTTTGCCATTGAGAGATGTGAAGGGCGTCGTTACGGGCTCCTAGAGGGAGGATACAATTTCCAAGACCTAGGGAAGAATATCTTGGCCTTCTGCGAGGGCCTGAGAGAAGGGAAATCGTAGAGGAGTCCAATGAGGCACCGTCTCTTCTTGGATTCATCAGGACCTTAAATGGGACATTCTTAGACTGAATACCGGTGAGGTCTATGCAGGTGTTACAGCCCCTCAGCCCGTTGACTGACTTTGTGAACATGCTGCTCATGTATTTCGTGGAGATCTGGGATTTCTTGATATTCATCGGCAGAGTTTCTGGAGTAGTTGTTGTGCTAGTAGGAGCGATTCTATGGTTCACCGACGTCAACCCAGGGAGGGGAAAGGGACTAGTCGCTAGTGGAATACTGCTCTCGATTGTGGTCCAGTACTTTGTGACCTATCCACCTTCCTTTCTAGTCTGACGGGATAAGAACCCGGTTTCACACATCCAGGTTCGGTGGCCCTGTTGAGTTCCCGGAGCACTCTCTACCGGCGGTGAAACTGGATTGGGGCCGATGTCGTAAAGTTTATTAACTATGGTTAACGGGAGAGGCCTATGTCTTCTAAGATTAGTGCATTATCATTTCAAGTAGCAAACGTAGTGGCAATAATAGGCACGCTCATCTTCAATGCGTTGGTGAACATACTCCCTCTCAACGGTGTTACCTCGGGAGAGGTTTCCGATGCATATCCAAACCTATTCACACCAGCCAACTATGTCTTCTCAATATGGAGTGTTATCTACACGCTCCTTCTCGTGTTCACTTTCTATCAGATAAGGTCAAGTCAGCGAGATGCCGACTATCTTCGTGATATTGGCTTCCTGTATTTGATTAGTGCCGTGTTCAATATCGGATGGTTGACAATCTTTCACTATTCCTATCCCCCTCCCAATGATCTCTTCCTACTCACCGCAATCCCGATAGTGGGGTTGTTTCTGACCTTGCTCTGGATATACCTGCGTCTTGGGATTGGAGTTAGAGAGGTTTCGAGGAACATCAAACTTGCTGTACATCTTCCACTGAGTGTCTATATGGGTTGGTTGTCTGTGGCCACCATAGCCAATACAGCCTCAGTATTGAACTACCTCGGAAGAAGCCCAGGAATTCCATTGGTAATACAAGAGACTTGGACTGCGGCCGTCATTTTGGTAGCGGTTGCAGTAACTCTGCTGATGTTGGTCAGAAGAAAGGACTTCGCATTTGGTCTAGTAGTGGTTTGGGCCACCGTTGGCATTGCAGTGAAACAGGCGTCAATTCCTGTGATCTACTTCACTGCTCTAGGAGCCGCGATTGTGATACTTGTCGCAATCATCCTGTTGCCATTACTCAAACGTCAGCGATACCTAGAGTTCTATCTGCTGCAATGAAACGGCTTACGTTGGGTGATGTTATCGCCCAACGTAGCCTCTCATTCGCAACGAACACGAACCAGTGACTTAATGAGATTCCAAGGCAACCCGAAGTTCAGTCTACAACCGAGGTCGAGTCACTATGATGATTGAAGATTTGGACTATGCTTTGCGTGAACGGCTCGCTGAGCTTTTTCGCTCCCAGATAGTTTCAGTACTGGGGACTTCGGCGAGCGATGAGCCCTATTCCTGCTTGGTTGGTTTCGAGTTTACACCCGACATGAAAGAGGTGGTGTTTGCAACAATGCGAGATCGACTCAAGTACCGCCAGATTAGAGCCAATCCACGTGTTTCTCTCATGATTGACAATCGAAAGAACACACCCTCAGATTTCAACACAACAACCTCGGTCACACTGATTGGTGAGGCGGAAGATACAGAGCCCCCCGAGCGAGATAGGTTGGCAGAGATGCTAGTGAAGAAGAATCCCTTCCTGTCCGATTTCGTAGAGTCACCAGATTGTGCAGTCGTAAGAATCCGGATTGAGAAGATGTACATCGTGGACAACTTTGAATCAGTGACGAAGATTGAGCTCTAGCTGAACCGGCACTGAAAAGGGTCAAAGTGGACCAATTCTCTTTTAAGAGAAAGAAGTCGAGGGACTCTCAGGGCCCGTTGCCTAGCCTGGACCCTCGATGGGATCATCCTTCGGGAGGCAAATAGGGCGCTAGCCTTCTAAGTTAGAGATCGCCGGTTCAAATCCGGCCGGGCCCGCCATAGACTAATTCTGCATTGGATTTGTCAAAGTTCAGATTACGTGTTAACCACTCTGGGAGCTCTGTTTCAAGTAGAGCATCGAGATTGTCAGAGCTTTGAATCCAGTCGGCGGCCTTTATCCTAGCAGCTCGCCTCGCTCCTATTCCAGGGATAGCTTGCCACTGAGAAATCGAAGATTGGCTGACCTCGAAGGGGTGAGGTAGGACAGTCAGAGACCTTGGACCATGACCGACTACAAAGACGTCCGCCTTCGCTCGAGGACTTTGCCCATTTGGCATTTGGCAAAGAAGTGGGTAGGTTCCTAGAGGACGATAGAGATTGCTTTTGCCCCTCTGCTGTTCAAGGAATGCGGAACGAACTATGGTTCCGTGGGGTGCGACTCTCTTTATCATCTCAAGATCAATCGTTTCTCTGACTCTGTTCTTGTGTTTAATGAACTGATGTCTCTTGAGGCCTCTGTGCTTCTCGTTTCTGATTCGGGTCCCATCGAAGCCGATTACTTGCCTGATGTTTATGCGGCGAACAATGAGGTTCTCTTCCAGAAGGCGTTCCAGAAAAGACATGTTGCACTCGAGAGTCTTCTTGCTCTCACCAATAAGGCCGTAGAGAAGGTTGATGCCTGGTAGCAGTTGAGGCAGTCCCCAGAGAGGTCGCTGGCTGCCGACCTCATTTAGCAGACGAACTGCATCCAATAC